>CAZPVB010000246.1:0-3970 GCA_964589855.1 uncultured Bacteroidales bacterium | reverse complement strand
ATGAACCGAGCCATGACAAAGTTTTTGACACACACCCGGATGATTATAATTCGCAGCATAGACAAAAATACAAAATTGGAGTTTTGGCGAGCTCCATCTGATCTATTTAATCAAATTTTAAACGGATGAAAAAATCAATTTTGATTATTGATGATGATCTTTACATTGTTGATTTGCTCGACAATTATTTTAACAGGCAGGGATATTTAACCCATACCCAAACCAGAGGAAAACCAGCGTTGCAACTTTTAAAAAAGAAAAGTTTTGATGCTGTTTTATGCGATATCCGTTTGCCGGATATTGATGGTACAGAGTTGATGCAGCATATCCGGAAAATTTCACCCGATACAGCCATCATTATGATGACTGCCTACGCCGAGATTCGTACGGCTGTTGATACCATTAAAGCAGGTGCTTTCGATTATGTTACAAAACCCATACATCCTGAATATATAAGTTCCGTTATCAAAAAGGCGGTAAAAAGTAAGGATACCGCAGAAAACGGAACGGAAGATGATTTTATTGCCGGGAGAAGCAATAAGATGCTCGATCTTATCAGTCAGGCAAAATTGGTGGCGCCTACAGATATGTCGGTGCTTATACAGGGGGAAACAGGGTCGGGAAAGGAATATATTGCGCGCTTAATCCATCAGAACAGCAAAAGGAAAACCAAAAAATTCGTAGCGATCGATTGTGGTGCCATCCCCAAAGAATTGGCCGCCAGTGAGCTCTTTGGGCATGTAAAAGGTTCTTTTACCGGTGCAATAGCCGATAAATCCGGTTATTTTCAGCAAGCCAACGGAGGTACAATTTTTTTGGATGAGATTGGAAACCTCTCTTATGAAACACAGGTGAAACTTTTAAGGGCCATACAGCAAAAGGTTATCACCCGTGTGGGAGATACCAAACCCATTACCATTGATGTAAGAATTATTTCGGCAACCAACAGCAATCTGAAAGATCATGCACGCGAGGGTGAGTTCCGTGAAGACCTCTATCACCGACTGAATGAATTTAAACTTGAATTACCTCCACTGAGGGAGCGTACGGAAGATATCATGGTTTTTGCCCATCATTTTTTAAGTAGGGCAAATCACGAACTGGACAAGAAAGTAAAAACCTTTGACAGTGAAGTTGAAAAGGCTCTCAAATCTTATACATGGTATGGCAACTTAAGAGAAATGAGGAATGTTATCAAACGCAGCGTATTGATAACACGCACCGATACTGTTACAATCGACTGTTTACCCGAGGAGATCAGGCAAAACAATGAACAGGAAGTTTCCGAAATAATCGATACTGTAGAAGATATGAGCCTGAAAGATGCTGCCAACCAGGCAGAAAGAATTATTGTGGAACATGCTTTGCGCGATACCAACAACAATAAATCGCAGGCAGCACGATTGCTTAAAATAGACAGGAAAACACTTTACAATAAAATGAAAGAACTGGGACTGGAATAAAAGAAAAGAGGTTACAGATCAAATTCTGTAACCTCTTTTGCGATCATTAAAAATGAAGAGAATTTCAGATCATTTTATTTTCTGATCTCAAATGATATTTTTGCATTTACCGCATATGAAACAATCTCGTTGTTCTCTACATTGGCATTCATGTGTTTGATGTAAATAGATTTGATGTTGCTTACAGATTGTGCCGCTTCTGTAACAGCATTTTGGGTTGCTTCAGTAAATCCTTTATCTGATGCTCCAATTACTTCAATTACTTTGATAATCATAATGGTACCTCCTGATTTAAGTGAATATTTAAAAAAATGAAATTCATTGATCTGTGTTGTTATTTGTTTTTCGAATAAGGAATAAACCCCTGATCACAGGTTGTTTTCTGCCTGATTTTTAATACCTGAAGAAACCGGCTATGGTAATGACCAATAAAAAGAGGAAAAATACCCAGAATACAACTCCCAGGGCTAAAACAGGCGCTTCCTCCCTTTCTATCTCTTCCTTTTCAGCGGGTGTTACATATCTTTCCCGGGGTTCTGTGGGTGTTACTGCTGCCATTAAAAGGGCAAAAAGTAATATCACAAATAGCACAGGCACCCAGGCTACATCATAAAAAACTGGTCCAATGGGTTCAATCCATCGCCCTGCTGCCAATCCAGCCAAAATCAAAATAAGCAGAAATGTCCAGAAGCTTCCCCACGGACCAGTGTATTTAAAAACATAATAAAAGAAAATGCCTACAACCACCGCCAGTAAAACTGTAAATAAAATTTCCAAGAATAACATATTGTATTGTTTTTTAAATGAATACCGGGTTATATTTGCTTATCACCACTATTTGTTTTTATTTTGATTTGTTGATAAGAACTCCTTTGCTATCTGCAATCGTTCTTTAAAGCAGCAGTTCTTCCAGTTTGCTTTCTCCGTTGCTTATTTCGTGCATGTTGATGCTCTGTTTGTTACGGATCCATTCTTTTGCTTTCTCTCTCTCTGCATCGGGGCGTTTGCCCATGATAAAGGCTGCAACCAAACGATTGAGATCAAACCACCAGACACTAAAATCACCTGTTTCCAGATTTCCCCTGATCTTTATATCCGTGTATAATTCGTTATCTCCAAAATATTCATAACTCAAATCAAAAATATCGGAGAAAAAATAGGGTTCAAAAATATAAGGTTCCTGATGTCCGGTCATTACCTTTGCGGCATGCTTACCCTGATCGAAAGCATTTTGCCAGTGTTCAACATGATTGATCTTGTCAAAAATAATATCAGGAAAAATGACTACATCGCCGGCGGCATATACATCAGGGATATTGGTCTCCAGATACCGGTTTACAATGATCCCATAATTAATAGACAGATCGGTATCTCTGAAAATATTTACTGCCGGTTCAACGCCAGTACCCATAATTACCATGTCAGTATCTAAAGACCTGCCGGAGCCCAGCACAACACTATTCACACGGTTGCTTTCTCCTTCAAACTTCACAACTTTTTCGTTGAAAATAATTTCGATGCCTTTTTCCCGGAAAAGATTTACAAAAAAATTGCTGATCTCATCTGTGGCAAAACGGGCAAGAAGTTTATCTTCGGGTACCACCATGGTTACTTTTAATCCCATTTGAGAAAGGGAAGCGGCTGTTTCTGTTCCAATATAACTACCTCCGGCAACAACCACTTTTTTCGATTGCTTTGCCTTTTTTCTTATCTGGTCGGCATCGGTTTTGGTGCGCAGATAAAAAACGTTTTCGTTCAAATGATCGTTTTCTACCTCAGGTATGATCACTTCAGATCCGGTGGCGATTAATAGTTTCTCGTATCTTACTATTTCTCCACTTTCAAGGGTTACTTCCTTCTTGTTTAAATCCACACTTTCTGTGATCGTTTCTGTTAACACTTCAATCCCATGTTCGCTGTAAAAATTACGGTCATTAACAGGTATCTCCTCGTCCTGTTCAGGGTCAACAAGATAGTTTTTTGAAAAAGGTGGCCGGTTCATGGGTAAGATGTTTTCATCCGAAATGATGCACAATTCTCCGTAACCGATACCTTGCTCTGTAAATTCTTTGGCTGCATAACCTGCAGTTGTTCCTCCGCCAATGATTACATATTTATAATTCTTCATTTGTTTTTTCTTTTGATGAATGAATGATTTTTCTATAGATGATCTGTTTTACACTCCTAAAACCGGAATATAGCGTTGAGATTTGAATCGGGATGCGGCATCTCTTCTGGTTCAGTGAGGTAAACATCCCCACCGTTGAGAATGGTATGTACGGCAGCAAAATTCAGAAGATCTGTTTTAAACTGCGACTGTTTTTCCCGTGGTATTATCGTATTGCTCTCCTTGTTGTAAATTCCCCATTTCTCCTGGTTGTTTTTTACAAACAGCGTGTCTATCCTTTGATTGTAAGCAGATGGAATTATTTCATCTTCCTTCCACGATGCAAGATTATTGGATAATACATGCTCAAAGGCATTGATCATTTTTTGCTTGTGTTCGT
>CAZPVB010000245.1:0-4134 GCA_964589855.1 uncultured Bacteroidales bacterium | reverse complement strand
CCGTTGTAAATGCCTGCATGTAATCAAAATTGATTATGCCGATACCTCCTGTAATATTTTCTACATAAAACCTTGATTGAGGTGTTTGATTTCTTCCGATCATTATAGATTTTCCGGTAATTTCCTTGTCTCCCCTGCATTGAACATAGTGCCATACCAAATCGCCTCCCCCTGTGAAACTTCCGGATTGATAGGAATTACCTGTTTCTTCAAAATTATCAAAACCTTCCATACCACAATCCCCAAAAGAAGGCGTTCCCAATCCTGTAATGACGATATCCCTTAGTCTTTTTTGTGAAGGACTACCATCTCTGTTGAAACGAATCCTCATATTCGCAGAGGTTTCGTTAATTTCAATAATGTCATCCTTGTAGGTTGAACTGGTAGGCGTAGAACTATTCCCAGCTTCTTCCCAGGTATTCCCTGCATCTAATGAATATTCAAGGGTAAGGGGACCATCGCCGCCACTTCCAAATTTGGCAACTGAAAACGCTATATTTACAGAAGCATAGCCATCTGCACTAAAAGTTGGAGAAGTAAGATCGGAGGTTGTTTCATCAAAACGGGCATAACCCCCTGCAGCATCTACGAAACTTATATCATTTTCACTCCATCCAGTCGGCAGGGAGCCATCCCTGAGGCTCTCATTGAGCAATTCCTGCCCCCATACCAGGCAGTGTGAAGTGAGCAGAATCAGAAAAAGGAAAGTTTGTATCTTCATCGGTTCAAAATTTGTTTTGCATTAGCCAGGGAAAAATTGGATATCCCAATGCAAATATTGAAACGGATCTTTTTACAATGCCGGGGTGGTAAAGCATGTAAGTAATTGTTATCATAGAAGTCAAATCCAACATGACAACCGATAAGATCATCACTGATGCTTCATATGATCATACATGAATTTACTGATATTTTCGTTTTTATCCAAATTAAACTTGTGTTAATTTGAAATTTTAACTTCATAAATTGATGTTTAGATCATGGTCTGCTTATTTAACTTCATTCATTTTGGGTTTTGAAGTTTCGTGAAAGCAGCCCAAGGATTTCTGCCGAACTTTTTTTGCATTCTTCTACGAAAGCGGAATTACAAATTCCGCTCAGCAGGCTTTCTTTGGACAACTTTTTAAATTTTCACCTCTCAAAAGGCCGAATTTGAAATTCAGATCAACGGTTCATTTGACAAATTCGCCTACGGCGATTTTTTACTAAAAATTAAACGCAACAACTTATTTATCAAAACCAACTGTATTGAATGCCTAACTTCACTTTCCTACCTGATAACCCTTCTATTTTCGTTTATACAGCATCATAGATCAGGTTGTGAGAAAATATTCGATTCTCAGAGACTTAAAAATCTAACAAATGTGTTTTTAAAGTTTAATTTTCAATCGGTTATAAAGTTTGCTCCGCGGTTTCTCAAATTTGCTTTCCAGGTAAAAATTGACAAATTTCTTCAAAAACATACCATGCCTATGTTTATAATATGTTGGATTGTTGTTTTTATGATATGGAATTGTATAAAAACCAAAAACCTCCGCAAATAATCCAGGAAGGTTTTATGTAGATCAAATATGTGCATGCAATGAAGTACTGAAAAAGTTTCACTTTTTCAGCACATCATTGCTACGGTTTTTTATCTCGAGATGGAGGTCCTATATCCAATAATTTCAATGTAGTTTAAACACCCTCTTCAGCATCCCACAAAAATACACGAATGCCCTGCCTGGATGCTTTTTCATTGATCTGCTTTACTCCCTCCACAAGTTTTTTTGCTGTGGCAGGATCTGTCATGCACAACACTGCTGTGTTCATGGCAGGCCAGGTATGTGTGCCCATGTGGGGTTCTCCGGTATGGGTACCTCTGCCTTTTACATCCTGCCATTGAGTGAAACCCCTTGCATTGGACTTGTCCAGCAATTCGCTCACCCTTTCTGTGAGTGCCTGGTTATAAACAATAAAAACTGCTTTCATTTTCTTTTCGTTTTTTAATATCTGATTTTTTTAAATACTGCGGGAAAGTCGTTTTCACTTGCTTTCCCGCAGCTTTTGATTGCCGGTTAATGATCCATTGAAATGATATGGTGCGGACAGGTCAATCTTCTCTGGATTGCTCCAGCAACAGTCGTTTCCTGTTTTCTTTTCTGGATTTTTTGATCCGGCGGGAACCAAACATGGTATATACCACAGGAACAAACACCAGGGTGATAAGTGTTGAAACAGACAATCCGCCAATCACAGCCATGCCCATGGGCGCCCATATTTCCGATCCTTCGGCCTGCGAAAAGGCAAGAGGGATCATGGCCAGCAAGGTGGTGAGTGTGGTCATAAGCACCGGACGTAAACGTGATCTGCCGGCCTGCTTTACCGCCACAACAACACTTCTGCCCCTGGCTACCAAAAGGTTGGTGAAGTCGATGAGTACAATGGAGTTTTTTACCACAATCCCAACCAGTATAATCGCACCAATAAACGAGATAACATTAAACTCGGTACCACTGAGAAATAAAGCCAGAAATACACCGGTGAAAGAGAAAGGAACCGCCATCATGATGATAAAGGGTATGGAAAAGGATTCGAACTGTGATGCCATCACCACATAAACCAGGAAAATACTCAACGCAAGCAGCAGCAACAGATCGGCAAAGGCTTCCTGTTGTTCCTGTACCTGTCCGCCGAGTCTGATCTCAATACCGGGAGGCACATCTATATTTTCAATCGTCCTTTCAATATCCGTTGTAATCTGTCCGAGGGAACGCCCAAAAAGTTGACTGGAAACGATCAGATAGCGCATCCGGTTTTTCCTTTCTATGTTGGGAGGGGAGAAATATTCTTCCACATGGGCAAACTCTTTCACCCTTACCATGTTACCCATGGGTGTTTGTATTGATATGTTTTCGATATCGGCAATACTGTTTCGGAAATCTTCTTTGTGTCGTATCACCACATTATACTCCTCTCCTTCTTCGCGAAACTGAGTGGCGATCATACCTTCAACCCTGTTGCGGATAGCGCGCGAGACGGTTGATGTGTTTAACCCAAACATAGCCATTTTTTCCTGGTCGGGTATAATGCGCAATTCAGGTTTCTCGGGCCCACGACTTACGTCAACATCCCGGGTACCTCTGATATTCGACACACTATCAACAAGTTGAAGTGCGAAAGCATTGGTCTGATCAAAATCATCGCCATAGATCTCTATCTCAATGGGTGCTCCTGCACCAAAGCCGCCACCTTCGGTCTCTACAGTAAAATTGACAATCTCAGGAAACACCAGCAAGTCGGTTCTCATGCCATCGGCAATCTCAAACACATCCCTTTCGCGCTCTGATGGATTCACCAGGTTAAAAGAAAAATTGATAGAATGACTCCCTGCCCTCGGATCTCCAAAAATACCTGCCGTGGTACTATAACCTACACTGCTGCTGGTCATCTCAATTTCAGGGTAATTCTGCAGTAGCATAGATTCTATTTGTGCAGCCACTTTGTTGGTCTCTTCCAATCGCAAGCCTGTAGGCAATTCGGCAGAAACTTCAACCCTACTGTTGTCGGCTTCCGGGAAAAATCCGGTACCGATAAAGGGAAACAAAGCAAGACTGGAAACAAAAACCACAATGACAATGGCCAATACGGTCTTTTTATGCCCGATACCCCATTTCAACAAGCGCGAATAGAAATTATCCAATCCATTGAGCGTGTTTTCAATAAAGGCTGTGGTTTTCGGACCTAAACCCTTTCTTTTGGAGGTGGAATATTTGAGCAATTGCGAAGAAAGCATGGGGGTAAGGGATAATGCCGCAATGGTGGAGATGGAAACGGTGATGGTAACAATCCATCCCAACTGTCGGAAAAACATACCCATCAAACCAGTGATAAGGGTCATGGGCAGGAATACCGCTACTACGGTAAGCGTAGAGGCGACCACCGCAAGACCAACTTCATTGGTTCCGTAAACAGCCGCTTCGCGGGGGGTACTCCCTTTTTCGAGTTGACGGGTTATGTTTTCAAGTACCACAATGGCATCATCTACTACCATTCCCATAGCAATGGTAAGGGAAGAGAGTGATATAAGATTCAGGGTATTTCCCGTAAAGTAAAGGTAAATAAATGCCGTGACCAGCGAAACAGGTATGGTGA
>CAZPVB010000244.1:0-4157 GCA_964589855.1 uncultured Bacteroidales bacterium | reverse complement strand
ATAAAAAGATGTTTGAAACAGGCGAAATAAGTTTAATGGACTATAATAAAACCAGGATCAATTTGTTGAATCTGCAACAAAAAGCAAACATGATTGAAATAAAACGCGATGAACTCAATGCCGAATTAACCCGACTGAACGGGGGAGAAACTATATCGCTGCCAGATACCCTGTTTGGGATTGTTCAACTGCCTGCTGATTTTGATCAGTGGTATGAAACTGCTGAAAAACATCATCCGAAAATCAAATTTTTAAAAAAAATGGCAGAGATCAGACAAAGGGAAGAAAAGCTACAACGTTCTTTAAGCCTGCCTTCATTTAAAGTAGGATACGTAAGTGAGGAATTGGCAAATGAAAAATTTGAAGGACTGATGGCCGGTATTTCTATTCCCTTGTGGGAAAGTAAAAATACTTTGAAGTATGCCAAAGCCAACATACTTTTAGTAGATGAGGAACTGGCAGACATGAAAAACAACATCTTCAACACCTTCCTGAAAGAATATCAGACCGCAAACTCATTGCAATTCACCCTCAACACATACAATGAAATTGTAATGGAAACAGAAAAAAACAAAGATCTTCTGTACAAGGCATGGCAAAAGGGCGAAAAGGGAATCACTGAGTATCTGGTGGATGTATCATATTATTACGAGATAGATGACAACAAACTGCAAACCGAGTTCGAACTTTTTTTGAGTGCAGCAAGATTGTACCGGTATTTCAATGATCAGCCGGAAGAAGATTAAAGTAATCAAATTTTTTAAACCTTTGGATTGTTTGACTGTTAAATCTCATGCGAAAACAAAAATGTAAAACAAAAACATCCGTAATTCATATCCATTACTAATCTCTACACGAATAAAATGTCTATTAAAACACATCGTTTTCTGCATGTTGCAGTCATTTTGTCTGTAATACTTGCATCATGCAACAACCAGGGTGATCAAAGAAACCAGGGATCCAGACCTTTAAATGTTGAAGGATACGTTGCTTATCCAGAACCTTTTCAGCAAACCATCCGGTCAACCGGCGATATCCTTCCATGGGAAAAAGTTGAGATAAGAACACCGGTTGCCGGTAATGTTCAGTCTATTGTATTTGAAGAAGGTAGTTATATCCGGGAAGGTTCTTTATTGATTGAGATAGATAGTCGTATATGGAAAGCACAAAAAAAAGGACTGGAATCCCGTTTGCGCATTGCACGCAAAGATATGGAAAGAAAAAAACAACTTCGCTCCATTGACGGTAGTTCGCAGGAGGAGGTGGATCAGGCGGAAGCAATGGTATCAGAGTTGGAAGCACAAATTGAAGAACTTGCCGTAAGAATTGACTTGGCCACCATCAAAGCTCCTTTCAGCGGTAGGGTAGGCATGCGCGATTTCAGTCCTGGTGCATATCTTGCTCAGGGCGAGTTGGTCACCAGCTTGGTACAGGATGAGCAATTGCGAATTAATTTTTCCGTTCCTGCAAGATATGCCGGTCATTTGAAACCCGGTACACAGGTCAGTATTATTTCCCGAAGTATTCCTGATACCCTGGCCGCTCAGGTGTATGCCATTGACCCGGTTATCAATCAAAATACCCGCACAATGCAGGTAAGAGCTAAAACAAATAATTCTGAGGGTACTCTTACTGCCGGAGATTTTGCCAATGTAATTACTGAGGCGCAGATCAACGAAAATGCCATCTTATTGCCTGCCGAATCCATCATCCCGGAACTGAACTCGCAGGTAGTTTATGTAGTGCAGGAAGGGAAAGCATCCAAAACAAATATAGAAACAGGAACCAGAACCGCCAATAGGGTGCATGTTCTGTCGGGAATATCGACAGGAGACACCATCATTACCACCGGTCTAATGGAGGTAAGAGACGGAAGAGAGATCAGGATTACTTCAGTAAACCAGGAGGTAAACCCATGACACTCTCCGATATCAGCATCAAAAGACCAGTGATGGCAACAGTATTTGCCATTGCCATTGTTATTTTTGGAATGGTTTCCTTTCTTTCGCTGGGCGTGAGAGAGTATCCCAGTGTTGACCCTCCGATCATTACGGTTAGAACAGATTATACCGGTGCCAATGCTGCCATTATGGAGTCGCAGATTACCGAACCACTGGAAGAAGCAGTAAACCGTGTGGATGGCATCAAAACAATCAGTTCCATCAGTTCTACCGGACGCAGCACCATAAGGGTAGAGTTTGAACTGAGCAAAGACCTGGATGCTGCAGCCAACGATGTGCGCGACAGGGTGGCTCAGGCAGTTAGAAGCTTACCCCCGGATGCCGACCCGCCCGTGGTATCAAAAGCAGATGCCGACGCACAAACCATTCTTACCATCACCCTGTCGAGCAATAAAAGAGGACTGCTGGAACTCACCGAACTTGCAGATAATGTATTTGCCGAACGCCTGCAAACCAACGAAGGGGTAAGTCAGATCAATATTTGGGGACAAAAAAGATATGCCATGCGTTTGATCCTGGATATGGACAAGATGAATGCTTTCAACATAGTACCTACCGATATCAGAAATGCCCTGTCTGAGCAAAATGTAGAACTTCCATCGGGACAGGTGGAAGGAAACCGTAAATATATCACCATACAAACATACGGACGCCTCAATACAGAAGAAGAATACAACAACATGATCGTTGCAAGGCGCGGTAATACGCTGATAAGATTACAGGATGTGGGAAGAGCAGAATTGGCAGCGCAAAACGAAAAAGCCATCCTGAGAGGAAATGAAGGAATACCCATGGTAGGGGTAGCCATGCAACCTCAACCGGGTGCTAATTTTATCGATATTGCCGATGAAGCTTACAAAAGAGTAGACTTGTTGAAACGTGAGATTCCGGATGATATTATGATTGGTGTAGGTCTTGACATCACCAACCCCATACGGAAAAGTATCAGAGATGTGCAAAGCACAATCGTAATCGCCTTCTTTCTGGTTCTGATCATTATATTCGTCTTTTTGCGCAATTTCCGGACAACATTCATCCCTGTCATTACCATACCCATCTCACTTTTGGGAAGTTTTATCTTTCTTTATCTGGCAGGGTTTTCCATCAATGTACTGACCCTTCTGGGTTTGCTGCTGGCCACAGGATTGGTGGTAGACGATGCCATTGTGGTAATGGAAAATATTTATTCTAAAATAGAGAAAGGCATGACACCTATACAGGCAGCATTCAAAGGTGCAAGGCAGGTATTTTTTGCCGTTATCTCTACCACCATTACCCTGATAAGTGTTTTCCTGCCCATTTTTTTTATACAAGGTTTAACCGGTCGGTTGTTCAGAGAATTTGCCATGGTGGTGGCTGGATCTGTTATTATTTCAACCTTTATTGCACTAACTTTTACAGTAATGTTATCCTCGCGCATGCTTCGCGCATCAGACCGCGAATACCGGTTTATGAGGCCTGTAAGCAAGCCCATCGATTACATACTTAATAGTTATAAAGGATGGCTGTTAGCATTTATGAGAAGAAGATACCTTGGTTTCCCCATTATTTTGATCATGGGCTTAGGAATCTGGCTTTTGTTCTCAAATTTACAGTCTGAACTTGCCCCCCTGGATGATAAAAGCAGACTTACCATTATTTCCACTGCGCCCGAAGGTGTCTCCTATGAGATGATGGATGAATACCAGATGAAACTCATTGGCTTGGTGGATACCCTGCCAGAAAAAAATTACCTGCTGTCCGTTACTTCTCCAGGGTTTGGCGCTTCTGTATCTGTCAATTCCGGATTTATCAGGCTAAACCTTTCCGATCCATCAGAAAGAGAAAAAACCCAGATGCAACTCGCCAATGAATTGCGCCCTCAACTGGCACGTTACAATCTGGCACAGAGTTACGTTATACAGGAACCAACCATTTCGGGCGCACAAGGTGGTGGAAGAGGATTGCCCGTGCAGTATGTTTTACAGGCACCCAACCTGCAAAAACTGGAGGAGGTAATCCCCGAATTTCTCAGACAGGCGAGGGAGCATCCTGCACTGGATATTGTAGATATTGACCTGAAATTTACCAAACCTGAACTTATTGTAGAAATTGATCGTGAAAAGGCAGCAACCTTGGGTGTAAACGTGCGGGATATTGCGCAAACCCTGCAGATTTACTTCAGCGAGCAACGACTCGGTTTTTTTATTCGCGACG
>CAZPVB010000243.1:0-4275 GCA_964589855.1 uncultured Bacteroidales bacterium | reverse complement strand
CCAATGACGCGCGAAGCGCAAAATAACCCCTTTCACCCATTTTGCAAAAAATATTCATATACGGGTATTATTTCAAATGATTTGCCCCGGAATCTTGCTTCCCTTTTCTCATCAAAGGTGATAATAAGTCCCTGATCGGTATGCAGGTAATCGCATGCTGATTTTAATCCTGTAAATTCCCGTTTTTGGGTTGTCTCGTCATTTAATGTCCAACACACCTGCACCGGTTTGTATTCATTCCCTGAACGAAGCACAAAATCACATTCATTTACTTCTTTATGGTAAAAAACTTGTTTTTCCTGCTTAAGGAATTCCAGGAATACCATGTTTTCCAATAGTTTACCCTTGTTTTGCGAAACCGAAAATTCAATAGCATGCAGCAATCCTGTATCAATGATGTACTGTTTTTTGTCGCTTTTGTTTTGTTTGATTTCTGAATAATCGAAACGGTTTACATTTTGACACAAGAAAACGTCATTACAATAGGTGAGATAATCATACAAATATTTGTTGCTTACCTTGTATCCCAATGATCTCAGGTCGTTATACGCTTTGTTTACAGAAAAGGGTTTGGTAACACCTGCAAATATCTTTTTGATAAAAAATTTCAGTTCTTCTACATTGCTTACCTGGTAACGCTCAACAATATCCCTGAAGATCATGACATTAAAATACTGTTGCAACAGGCGGGTACGATATTGTTTGTCAATAATTTGTACTTCGGGGAATCCACCATCGGTAAGAAATTGCTGCATGTAGTTAATAATCCGGCTTTTTTGGGATTGCGGATATAACCTTTTGTCTATACCTGAAAAATCAAGAAATTCAGAGAAACTTAGTGGGAAAAGGGTAAAAGGTAAAGTTCTGCCTCTGAGTTCGGTGGCAATCTCTTTACTCAGGTATCGCGAGTTTGAACCCGTAATGTAAATGTTTCGGGTTTTGGTATCATAAACCCGGCGTACAAACTTTTCCCATCCGGGAATATTTTGTACTTCATCAAAAAAGAACGAAGTATTTTTAAGCTGGATATCCGGATACAACTCGGTGTAGGATTCTATAATCAGGTGAAGTGTGCTTACATCAAGGTTTATTCTTTCGTCTTCAAAATTGATGAAGATGATGTTTTCCTTTGGTGTTCCCATCTGCAACAATCGCTGAATAGCATCATACAGTAAAAATGTTTTGCCGCTTCGGCGAACACCCGTTATACTGATGATTACCCCCTGATTAACAGGGATTTTTATTTTCCGTTGAACCATCTCAGGGTAATCAAAATATTGATTTTCCAGAATGATTGATTGGATGATCTCCTTCATGTCAATAGAGAAATTTAGTAAATAATACGCAGAAAAGCAATGTAAATTTAGTAAAAAATACCAAGATTTGCTTGTTGTGTTCGTGTTTTCTTACCTGCCTCATGGGGTTTAAAGAAGAGGTCGAGGATCGTGGAGCGTTTGGCGGTTGGTGTTTCCAACCCACACCCAATGACGCGCGCGCACCCCTGATGCCTTTATCTAAACAGGTTTAAATAACGATCAAATGAATATACCCTGCCCCTTTGCCCACCAGTAATTTCTTTCAATACATGAAGTCTCTCAAGATCAGATATCAGTTTGTAAGCGGATGGCATTGAAACCGAAGCAATCTCACCAACCTTATCGGCTGTAATTATGGGTCGTTTGTAGAGATAGTCTATTACTTTCTTCGCCCTTAATGCTCTGCTACCCAACGACTGGATATGAATTTCGGTTTGCTTCTGAAGTTGTAATATATGATCAAAAGTGGTGATTCCATTTTTAGCCGTTTCAATCACTCCTACAAGAAAAAATTTATACCATTGTCCCAAATCATTTTTTTCTCTTACAATGGTTAGGTTGTCATAGTATAAGGTTCTGTTTTTTTCAAAAAAATCAGATAAATACAATACTGGTTTTTTTAATATTCCCTTGCTTACCAGATAAAGAGGGATCATAAGTCGTCCGATTCGGCCATTGCCATCAAGAAAAGGGTGGATGGTCTCAAACTGGTAATGAACCAATCCTGCTTTAAGCAGTTCAGGGATATGTATATCATCGTTATGAACGAATTTCTCCATATCGCTCATCAACTCTGGAACGGATGTATGAACGGGAGGAATAAATACAGCATCATTCAGGGTTGCCCCACCAATCCAGTTTTGGCTGACCCGAAACTCACCAGGTTGTTTTTTTTCTCCACGCACTCCCTGGAGCAATACCCGATGTGTTTCTCTTATTAATCTTGAAGAAAATGGCAATTTATCAAGCTGCTCAATAGCCCATTTCAGTGCTTTTGAATAGTTCTGAACTTCTTCCCAGTCATCTCTTTTGTCCAGAGGCAAATCCTCTTTCTCCAAAAGCGCTTCATCCATATTTGTCTGGGTTCCTTCAATCTTGCTGCTTTGGGTTGCTTCCTTTAACACATGCATGCTGATAAACAGATCAATATTGGGAATGTATTTTGAATACATATCCAATCGACCCAACTCTCTGTCGGCTTGACTTAGCAATTCCAGTATTTCCATGTTATCAACCTGCAATTGTCTGTTAATGAACGTTGGTTGAAAACTTTTATAAGAACCCTGACGAATATATTGTCCAGATTTAAAATGTTTCATGGTAAAATTTTAAACAAAGATAACCCTTATTTAATATTTTAACAAAAAACTTAATTAAGTATCGTCTTCATTTAAAAATAAGATCATATTCTTAAATACAGATGGTTGAGGAGGATCAGGATGAGGTTGAGGGAGGTGAGGTTTAGCGATTGGCCTTTGGCGATTGGCCTTTCATTCCCCGCCTATGACCAATGTATGACCACCCTCTGATTCACCGAATAAAATATAACAATTCTGTAACTAACAAATTTGTTAGTTATAGAATTGTTAGTTACTTTTGGTTTTTTAAATCTGTTATAATGGAAACACCCTTTGTTTTTGGAAAAATTGTAACCGGGAAAGCGTTTACAAACCGGGAAAGTGAAACACAAAGACTGATGAATAATTTTCAATCAGGTACTAATACAGTTCTTATTTCACCACGCCGCTGGGGTAAGTCCTCCCTGGTATTCCATGCTGCGCAGCAATTCAGACAAAAAAATAAGAAAATCAGGTTTGTTTTCCTGGACCTTTTTAAAGCACGTACAGAAGAACAATTCTACGAGATGCTTGCAAAAGAAACCATCAGGGTTTTCTCCAGTCGCATGGAAGATATTGTAAGTATCAGCAGAACATTGCTGGGTCGCTTCTTTCCTAAAGTATCATTCAATCCCGCACCCGGACTGGAGTTTGAGTTAACCATGGATTGGGAAGAGATTGCAAAAGATCCGGATGATATTATTGAGATGCCTGAAAGACTGGCCCGACAGAAAAATTGTAAGGTAGTGGTATGTATAGACGAATTTCAGAATATTGCCTTCTTCAATAATCATGTTGATTTACAGAAAAAACTAAGAGCCGTCTGGCAAACGCATCAACAATCGTCCTATTGCCTTTATGGTAGTAAGAAAAATATGATGATAAACGTATTTAGCAATTACTCCATGCCTTTCTATAAGTTTGGCGATATCATTTTCTTGCAGAAAATAAAACAGGAAGAATGGCATCAATTCATTTTTGAACGGTTTCAGCAATCGAAAAAGATAATTGAACCATCAGCAATCGAAAAAATATCCCTTCTCACACAAAATCACCCCCATTACGTACAGCAACTGGCCCAGCTGGCATGGTTGCGTACCCGGCAAAAATGTGATGAAATTATTGTAAAAAAAGCCTTTGAGGGGTTGATTGACCAGTTAAGTATGCTGTTTCAGGCTCAACTGGATAATCTTTCCACATCTCAGATCAACTTTTTGAAGGCCATTGTGGATAAATCTGAGCAACTCAGCGCCAGTCAAACAATCAGCAAATACAGGTTGGGTTCTTCAGCAAACATTCAACAAATCAAGAAAGCATTGATAAAAAAAGAAATGATAGATGTTAATAAATCAGGCATAGAATTGCTGGATCCGGTTTTTGAACATTGGTTGAGGGAGTACTACTTTGTGGGTTGAGAAGGGTTGAGGCGGGTGCGGTTGGCCCTTGCCGGTTTGCTTTTGGCGTTTGGCGGTTTGACCAGTTGGTGGTCTCAGTCTCCCACCCAATGATGTGCGAAGTGCAACTGAGGTGCGCAGTGCAAATGATAAGCATCTGACGTGCCCCGCGCCCCGGAATAGAGGTTTTTGCAAATATTCAAATCATAATTTGTATATTTGAAGATT
>CAZPVB010000242.1:0-4377 GCA_964589855.1 uncultured Bacteroidales bacterium | reverse complement strand
GTATATTCTTCGCCAAACATATCACCATTGTTGGTGACAATTGCCAACTTGTCTACATCGAGGTCTACAGCAAAACCAACATGGGCATTTGTTTTGATCACCTCTTCTGATAAAATGCTCAGGTGTTCGGGCAAAGGTTCGGGGTTATGCGGGAAGTATCCGTTAGGTTCACAAAAAACCTCTGTAACTTTTTTCACACCCAATGCATCCAGTAACATGGGCACAGCAATACCCCCTACAGAATTTACTGCATCAACGGCAACTCTGAAATCAGCAGAAGCAATTGCCTCGCTATCGACAAGATCAAGATCAAGTATTTTTTCTATGTGCATCTCCAGGGCATTTTCTTCAAAATAGTAATGCCCCAGTTTATCAACCCCTACAAACTGAAAATTGGAACTATCTGCCAAAGCCATCATTTCATTTCCTTCGTCATTGTCGAGAAATTCGCCTTTTTCGTTGAGTAATTTCAAGGCATTCCATTGTTTGGGATTATGACTGGCGGTAATAATGATACCCCCGTGGCATTCGTATTCTCTTACACCAATGCCCACAGTAGGTGTAGGAACCAGACCTGCATCAATCACATTGATTCCCAACGACTGTAATAGTGAGGTGACCATTTTATTTACCATTTTTCCTGATATTCTGGCATCACGTCCCAAAAAAACGGCAACCGGTTGTCCGGGAAAACGGTTTTTTAACCAGGTACCGTATGCTCCTGTAAATTTCACAATATCAACAGGCGTTAAACTTTCGCCCGGTTTGCCTCCTATAGTGCCTCTTATTCCAGAAATGGAAGTTATTAATGTCATAATAAATGGATTTTGTAATGGTTCTGCAAAGATACATCTTATGATTTACATAGTGTCCTTTTTTTTGACGTCTCGCGGGTTTATAAGAGATGCATGCAGTGGCAATCATTCATAACCCGGATTCTCATTATTCGGGCAGCAAAGTACATTCTAATAAAAACAGAAGTGCAGTTTAAAAAGATAAAAGTATGAGTCCACTCCCAAAACTTGTTTTCGGCAAATCTAAGTTCATTTTATGTTTTTATACCCATTGATTATCAGTATTTAGCATCTGTGTAAATCTGTCAGCAATCACTTCGGGGGTCTTTGACCGCTCAAAGGGTTTTCAGAGCCGACTCAACAGTTTTTCCTAAAAAGATAAATCAATGGAGAAAATGGAATCTGAATGTTATGATCTTTCTTTACGGTACAATATCTCCCGGAGTAAGACTATGATTTTAGCCATCAGAAAAAGAAAAATCAGAAAAAAAACAATAGAAGCGCCTGAGGGAATATCAAGCATATAAGCAGCAAACAAACCTGACAGGGATCCAATGATACTAAACATTACAGAAAGGGGGATCACCTTTAGAAAGTTTCGTGTGAAAAGCATGGCTGTTATCTGCGGAATGGTAAACAAACTAAGAACCAATATAATGCCGACAGCCCTGATCGTCATAACGATAGAAATTGCGATCAAAACAGACATGGTATACCTGAAAAAACCAGATTTTACCCCCATGATAGAAGCAAACTCAGGATCGAAAGCACTATTGATAAGTGGGCGAAAAAACAAAATAAAAAATAACGTCACAAAAACAGTGAAAATCATTAAATAAAAAAGTTCAGTGCTACTTACAGACAAGATACTTCCGAATAAGAAACTCATCAGATTTGGAGTATACCCAGGTGTCATAAATACGAAGATTATGCCCAGTGCCATGCCCAGCGACCATAAAATGGCAATAGCGCTGTCCTCTCTTATTTTTCCTTTTTGTGAAATCCATTCGATACCCAGCGCAGAAAAAACACCAAAAACAGCTGCCCCGAGCAAGGGACTTAACCCGAAGTAGTATGCCATGCCTATTCCACCAAAAGAGGCATGTGTAATTCCCCCTCCAATGAAAACAATTTTTCGTGAAACAATGTAAGTGCCGATCATGCCCGACAACAAACTGATTAGCAATACTACCCAAATAGCGTTCTGAAAAAAAGTGTACTGCAAAATTTCCCAAAAATCCACCATCATTCATGTTCTTTTAAAACCCTGTGCGGAACCGGACCATGAGCAATCAGGTCAACAGGACAATTATACACTTTAAGAATATCGGCATTGATCTGGTTACTTTGATGATAATGAAGATTACCATTTACACAGGCAATGGTTTTTACCATGGGTGTAATGGTACCAATATCATGAGAAACCAAAATAATAGACATTGTAGGATTGAGTTTTTCCAGCCACTGGTAGAGGTCTTTTTCAAAAGATTTATCAATAAAGGTATTGGGTTCATCCAGGATAAGCAACTCGGGGTTGTTTATCAGTGCTCTGCCCAATAATGCTTTTTGAAGTTGACCACCTGAAAGATCAGCAATGGGATGGTTTTGAAGTGCCGATAAACCTGCTTGGTTGATCACCGTCTCAAGTTTTTTCTTTTCTTCACTTTTTAACAATGGGATGAATCTGTTTTTTAATCGGATACCTGAAGCCACCAGATCTTTCACTGTAATCGGAAAATTTCTGTCGATTTGCGACAACTGCGGTAAGTAACCCATTTTAGGTTTTCCTTTGGGGAAAATTATTTTACCGGAAAAAACCGGCAATAACCCTAATATTGCTTTTACAAAAGTAGTTTTTCCTCCTCCATTGGGACCAATAACTCCAATAAAATCGCCGGGAAAAACGTCGATATTCACATCGTACAAAACTTTTGTCGATCCATAACCGGTACTCATTTCCTGAATGCTCAAAAGAGGTTGCATCATCTTTTTACAATTTAAATTCAATACGTTGAGTCCGCTCCGAATACTTGTTTTCGGCAAATCTGTGTTCATTTTTTATTTTTACACCTACTGATTATCAGCATTTACCATCTGTGGAAAGTTGACTTTTTAGAGTGGGCTCATACGTTATAATGATCTTTTTAATCCCAATTGTTAAGGATAAATTTCTGTGATTGAGTTCATCCCTTACACATAATCAATAATACCATTATTGCCTGGCTTACAAAAGATACTTTTTAAATGCCTCCTTTATTTGGTTCATACTCTCCATCCAATTATAATCCATAGGATTGATCTGTACAATTTCAGCTCCTGTTTCTTCAGCAATTATCCTGGCATTGCGGATATCATATTCTTTCTGGATAAAAACGACCGGAATATCCTGTCCTTTTCTGATGATCTCCCTAAGTTGTGAAGGAGAAGGTTCCTTCCCCTCATGCTCTATGGGTATTTGGGTAAGCCCATAATCACGGGCTGTATAGGTAAGAGCAGGATGAAAGATCATGAATCCCTTATTTTGAATTTCTTCTCCTAACCCGACAAATTCCTGATGCACCTGCTCTACTTCATTATATAAAAGGGTGTAATTTTGCTCAACCACATCTTTCAAATCCGGATGGTTTGCTATGATCGTATTTTTTAAAGCGGGTAAAAGTTTGAGCATGATTGATGGCGACATCCAGATATGGGGGTCTATTCCACCTTCGTGCACATGGTCTCCATGGTCTATCTCCGGTCCTCTTATCAGTTGAACATTGTCAGACAAATTTACCACAACCATATCAGGATTCAGGTTATTAAGATTTCGCTGAAAAGCCTTCTCGTATCCAAGATACCCGATCTGAAAGAAAACACCAGAATCAGAAAGTTTCTGCATTTGCCTGGTAGTAGGGGAATAGGTGGCATGACTGGCACCATCGGGCACCATTATGTTCACATCCAGACTATTATCCGTAAGACGGTCAATAAAATAACTTAATGGTGGAATACTTACAGAAACAACATTCTTTTCTTTTTCCTGAGGATTGCACCCCCAAAAAACAATGTTGACTAAAGTAAGTGCAATGAGAAAGATTCGATTTTTCATCTGTTTATAATTTCCAATATTTTGATTATGAGGTACTTATGTTTCTTAATCAGAACCCGATAATGTCAGCGCTACGCGCCTTTGTCATTACCCCAATAATCATCCGCGTGTGTGTTTTAAGCTTAATCATGGATGTTTCATCTGTTTATAATTTGATTAATTCGGTCAGATGGAGCTCGCCAAAAAACCGGGTTTGTAATTTTCTCCGTGTTGCGAAATTATAATCATCCGCGTATGTGTCAATAGTATTGTCATAGCTCGGTTCATCTGTTTATAATTTGATTAAATAGGTCAGATGGAGCTCGCCCAAAAACCATGTTTGTAATTTTGTCGATGTTAAGAATTATAATCATCTTTATGTGTGTCAAGAACTTTGTCATGCCTCGGTTCATTTTTATGATCAATTATGAATAGATAACCAAAAGGATGAATAATGAAAAAAAAACGATTTGAATTACGTTTTTGCAACCATGTTGCAAATTTAGTAAAAAC
>CAZPVB010000241.1:0-4929 GCA_964589855.1 uncultured Bacteroidales bacterium | reverse complement strand
ACACTCAACTGCGGATCGAGAAGCATAGCAATATTTCGTACCACCAAAAAACCATTCCCCTTTAATTGTATTTTATCATCCTCAATATCAATAAGTTGATCCTTAACAAAAGGTTCAAATTTCTTTTTATCAAACTTTAGCAAGTGCTTCACAGATTCTGCATCCGAACCAAATTGCCGTGCAATATCAGCGAAGTTAAGGTGCCCGTTACACATGATCTGATTGATCACTTCTCTGATCATGATATCTTCCCTGGTAAGCAAGTATCCCCTTTCCACAGCAAACCCTTCTTTTCTGATCCTTTCCTTATAAAGGTTTATATTTTTTGTGTTCTGAAAATATCCGGTGTGTAGCTGGCTGATCGAGGAAACTCCGAAAGCATATACCTGACCAGTGGTTTCCTGGGTGCAGTATCCCTGAAAATTACGGTGAAGTTTTTTCACCTGCAATGCCTTACTGAGATGATCATGAGGTTTGGCATAATGATCCATGCCTATGGCAACATATCCAGCAGCGGTTAACAACTGATAGGCGATCTCAAACATTTTCAGTTTTTCTGATGGTGAGGGCAATCCCACCTTCTCAAGTATCTTTTGTGCTTTCTTCACCCAGGGCACATGCGCATAGGAAAACGTAACCAAACGGTCGGGGGATATGTCAATAGCTTTTTCTATGGTTTTTTGAAACGATTCTACTGTTTGTCCGGGCAAGCCATAAATAAGATCAATATTTACACCATCCATCTGATTGATTCTCATTTGATCAATCAACGATTCAACCGGCAACAGAGAAGGTTCTCTGTTGACCAGTTTCAAAACATCAGTGTTAAAGTCCTGAATACCAAGGCTCAATCTGTTAAACCCCATGCCGGCAAGCGTATCAATATCTTTCAATTGCAGATAGGCAGGATTTACTTCCATGGCAACTTCAGCTGCATCACTAAAGGTGAAAAGTTCACCTGCTGTCTTCATTACTTTTCCGATTTCCTGCAAATCAATGGCATTGGGAGTACCTCCTCCCCAATGAATCTGAGTTACTTTCCTGGATCGATCAATCAGTTGAGCAACGTTTTTCATTTCGTTTATCATGGCGTTCACGTATCCCGGAACATCATCTTTTGCATTCAGGCAAGTGGTATTGCAACCGCAAAAATGACACAGTTGTCTGCAAAAGGGTACATGAAAATAGAGCGAGACATTTGGGTGATCGGTATCATTTGACAAAGAGATCATCTTCTGATAATCTGCATTACCCGTTTCATCATGAAACCAGGTGGCCGGTGGATAGCTTGTATAGCGTGGACCTGGCTGGTTATATTTTTCTATAATATCAAAACCTGACATAAATAAACTCACAATGTGTTAGAAAAAGATTATGACCAATGCACCTGTTTTACAAAATCGACAACAAATTGCACATTTTCAACAGGTATACCTGGCATGAGCCCATGTCCGAGATTAAATATCCATTTGTTTTCCCTGGCGTGAAACGGAACGTAGCGATACAGTTCTTTCCGCAGGGTTTCTGTATCTGCGAAAAGGACGCGTGGATCGAGATTCCCTTGTAAACCCACGTTTTTGTCTACCATTCTCCGGGCGGTTGACAAAGGGGTTTGCCAGTCAACACTCAGAAAGTCGCATACATCGTGATTCATTTCTTCAATACCTGTTCCGATGCCTTTGGGGAAGAAAATAAAAGGTGTTCCGGTCTGCCTTACCGCCCTGGCAATTTTTTTCACCGATGGCATAAACACTTCCTGATAAAAAGTATAGGGAACGATACCAGCATGTGTATCAAAAAGTTGAAAGGCAGAAACACCATGTTTTATCTGTTGCAGCGCATATTCAATGGTAAGTTCAGTAACCTGTTCTGTTATTTTACGGGTCAGGTTTTTTTCTTTGAAGAAGAACTTTTCAGCATCATTGAACTGCGACCTGGTTCCCAGTCCCTGAATCATGAAAAGCATGACCGTAAGGGGTGCCCCGCAAAAGCCCACAAGAGGTGTTTGTTTTTTCCTTGTTTTGAGCACCTGATCGATGGTTTTATAGATATAGTCTAATTTGGAAGGGTCAGGGTCAAAATTGGCAATGCTATCCGTTCGGTCTTTCAGGGGTTTTTCAAAAACGGGTCCCTGATCGGTAAAGTCAAGTCCCATGCCCATAGCATAAGGAATTACAAGTATATCAGAAAAGAGTATAGCAGCATCAACCCCCAGATCATCAACTGGTAAAAGGGTTACTTTGGCAGCCAATTCCGGATCTTTCATCAGTTGCCAGAAAGTGTATTTTTCTTTCAGTTTCTGATATGAAGGTAAAACACGACCGGCCTGACGCATAAACCAGACCGGAGGACGGCTGGTAGAGTGGCCGTTGAGCGTATCAAGAAATATATCGGACATTTATTTTTTTTAATGCATGGGTTTGTAAAAAACAATTGTAGAGATCAGGTCTGTTTTCAAAGTGACTGTAATGCCTTTAAACTTGCCTCTAATGTTTGCTGAATTTCATGATCGGTAATAGTAGATGGAATAAATGCTGCTTCAAACTGAGAAGGAGGCAAATAAATGCCACTTTCCAGCATTTTCCTGAAATATTTGCTGAATTTTTCTGTATCAGACTGATTGGCATCATCGAAAGAGTTCACCTGTTCAAGGTCAGTAAAGAAAAGCGTGATCATAGATCCAACTCTGTTTACAACACCATTTACACCTGTTTGTTTCAAATTGTTTTGAAGTCCTTTTTCCAGTTTTGCAGACTGGATTTCCAGGTTTGCGTGAAAATCAGGCGTTTCATCAATAATTTTCAAAGTGGCCAGTCCTGCAGCCATCGCCAGCGGGTTTCCGGCCAGTGTGCCTGCCTGATAAACGGGTCCTGCAGGGGCGAGTTTTTCCATTATTTCCCTGGAAGCACCATATGCCCCTACGGGTAAACCTCCCCCAATGATCTTTCCCAAAGTGGTAATATCTGGTTTTACATTGAAATATTCCTGTGCGCCTCCTTTTGCCAGTCTGAAACCAGTCATTACCTCATCAAAAATAAGCAGTGCGCCGTATTTGTGGGTTAACCCACGAAGTCCTTCCAGGAAATCCTGACGTGGCACGACCACACCCATGTTACCAACCACGGGTTCAAGTATTACAGCGGCAATCTCATCGCCATAATCTTCAAATATTTTCTCCATCTCTTCCAGGTCGTTGTATCTGGCCGTAATGGTATCCTGTGCTGTGCCTTTGGTAACACCGGGGCTATCGGGCAATCCCAGGGTAAGTGCCCCTGATCCTGCTTTGATCAAAAAACTATCGGCATGTCCGTGGTAGCACCCTTCAAACTTTACAAATTTATCTCTGCCGGTATATCCTCTTGCCAGCCGCAGCGCACTCATGGTTGCTTCTGTTCCCGAATTCACCATTCTTACCACCTCCATAGAAGGTTTCATTTTTTTAATCTGCTCGGCCATTTCCGATTCAGCAACCGTGGGTGCACCGTAAGAAGTTCCGTTTTTCGCTGCTTCACTGATGGCCTCAATAACCCTTTCATTTGCATGACCTACGATCATAGGGCCCCAGGAGGAAACATAATCAATGTATTCGTTTCCATCAATATCCCAAATTCTGGAATCTTTGGCCTTTGCCATAAAAATAGGGTCGCCGCCCACACTGCGAAAAGCTCTGGCAGGCGAATTCACACCTCCGGGAATACTTTCTTTCGCTCTTTGAAACTCTATTTTACTTTTAGAAATATTCATATATTAATGATTTGTTTTTTTATGTTTTTTTACCAGTACTTATTATCTCCCAAAAATTTTGCAATGTCTTTTGCATGGTAGGTGAGGATAATATCAGCTCCTGCTCTTTTGATAGATTTCAGAATTTCCATGGCAATACGGTCACCATCAATCCATCCTTTTTCGGCAGCTGCCTTCACCATTGAGAACTCACCGCTTACATTGTATGCCGCCACGGGAATGTTAAAATTGTCTTTGGTTCTTCTGATGATATCCAAATAGCTCAGAGCAGGCTTCACCATAATAATATCGGCACCTTCTGCTATATCCAGTTCTATTTCGCGCATGGCTTCTTCTGAGTTGGCCGGATTCATCTGGTACGTTTTCCGGTCGCCAAACTGAGGAGTACTTTCTGCGGCTTCGCGAAAAGGACCGTAAAAGGCGGATGCATATTTGGCAGCATAAGACATAACGGGTATATGAGAAAATCCATTTTCGTCAAGCGCATTTCGCATATGTCCAACCCTTCCGTCCATCATATCGCTGGGTGCAACCATATCCACGCCTGCATCAGAAAAAGCAACTGCTTGTTTCGATAATGTTTCGAGGGTTTTATCATTATGAACATCATTGTTTTCTATGGTGCCACAATGCCCGTGGGTTGTGTATTCACAATTGCATACATCGGCAATCACATACATTTCGGGGTTCTCTTTTTTAATGGCACGAATAGCAGTGGGGATGATCGCATCACTATCCGCAGCTACCAAACCATGTTTATCTTTTACATCAGGGATACCAAAAAGAAGTACCGAACGAATTCCCAACTCATACAATTCTCTGCATTCCTTGACCAGAAGGTCGGTTGATAGTTGAAAATTTCCGGGCATGGAACTGATCGGGTTTTTCACATGCTGGCCCGTACAGGCAAACAGAGGCATTACAAGGTTTTGGGTAGATACGATGGTTTCGTTTACCATATCCCGGATCACCGGATGGGAACGCAATCTTCTGAGTCTGGTTTGTGGAAAATACATAGGGATAGGTTTTTATACGATGAATAATTTTGAACAATCATAACTTTTTGCTTCATTCCTTTTTTGTAATTCACAGGGCTTTCTTCCAAACTATGCCATCAAATCACTGTATAATTTCTGTTTTCAGGTGTTATTGTTTCAAATAATCAAGCACAGCATCCACCATTGC
>CAZPVB010000240.1:0-4961 GCA_964589855.1 uncultured Bacteroidales bacterium | reverse complement strand
TTATAAGTATAGAATAGATTAAACACCGTTTTTCTTAATGAGTCCTGTTTCAGAACAGCATATCCGACTCTATAAAAAAACTACCAACAAAGATCCTTTTAAAAATCATCGTAGTTTGATTGTTAACCTTTTAGGTCATTGAAATTTTAGTGAAAAAGTAAAGAAAAATTGTTGTTAATAACAAAACTAAATCGTATCTTTGCACCCTTCAAAACGAAAAATATAGGTTAAAAATATTGATAATCAAACGTATTACTTATTATGTACATCAATCAGGAGATAAAAAAAGACATTTTTAAAACACACGGAAAATCGGAGAGTGATACCGGTTCTGCGGAAAGTCAAATAGCGCTTTTTACGCACAGGGTTAGTCATTTAACGGGTCATTTAAAAACCAATAAGAAAGACAAGGGTACCCAGAAAGCACTGATTACTCTGGTTGGTAAAAGAAGAAGGTTGCTTGATTATCTCAAGCGCAAGGATATTGAAAGATACAGAGCCATCATCAAGAAACTGAATTTGAGAAAATAAATTTCATTTCAACTTTAAAAAAGGCAATTACTTGTAATTGCCTTTTTTTATTAAAAATTATTATTAAACTTTGATGGTATATAGTACAGACGTGAAATTTATCTAATTTTGATCATATCATTTGAAGAACAAAAAACAAAGTAAAGTAAAAGTAAAAAAAGAAGAAGAAACGAAAAAAGAAGAATTATGTCGAACAACACATTAGGAATCAGCCAAACGATTGACACGGGTAATGGACAAAACATTACCATAGAAACAGGAAAACTGGCCAAACAGGCTGATGGATCGGTAGTATTGAGTTATGGAAACACCATGCTATTGGCCACTGTAGTATCAAAAAAAGAGGTAGCTGAAAACCAGGCGTTTTTCCCACTATCTGTTGATTATCAAGAAAAATATGCCGCTACCGGAAGGTTTCCGGGTGGATTTTTTAAAAGGGAAGCACGTCCTTCAGAGTACGAAATATTAATATCAAGACTTGTAGACCGAGCACTTCGTCCTATGTTTCCTGATAATTATATGAATGAAACGCAGGTTTTGATCTCATTGATCTCTGCGGATAAAAATATAATGCCCGACGCTCTTGCCGGATTGGCAGCTTCTGCTGCAATCATGGTGTCCGATATACCTTTTAACGGTCCCATCTCTGAAGTAAGAGTTGCCCGCATTAATGGCGAGTTTATCGTGAATCCGACTATATCGCAACTGGAAGAAGCAGATATAGAAATGATCGTGGCAGGTACCCTTGAAAATATCGTAATGGTAGAAGGGGAAATGAAGGAGGTATCTGAAGCAGAAATGCTGGAAGCCATAAAAAAAGGACACGATGCCATAAAAATCCAGTGTCAGGCACAAATTGATCTGGCTGCTCAGGTAGAGAAGGCAAAGGTAAAAAGAGAAGTGGAACCTGCTGATGAAGACCAGGAATTGTTAACTGATATGCGCGATAAACTTTATCAGCGTATTTATGATACCGCTAAAAGTATTATTACCAATAAACACGAACGCTCAGATGCCTTTAAAGCAATCAGAGACGAATACCTGGAAACTTTTACTGAAGAAGAGAGAGAGGAAAAAGAAACGTTGGTAAAAAAATATTATCATGATCTTGAAAAAGAAGCAATAAGAGAAATGGTCGTAAATGATCAGGTGCGTTTGGATGGTCGTAAACCCGACGAAATCAGACCTATCTGGACAGAAGTCAATTATCTGCCCATGGCACACGGTTCCGCTATCTTTACAAGAGGCGAAACACAGTCCTTAACCACTGTAACATTGGGGACCAAATTAGATGAGCAGGTACTCGACGGCGCTGTGCTGGAAGGAAAAAGTAAGTTTATGCTGCACTATAATTTCCCTCCCTTCTGTACAGGAGAGGCCAAGTTTTTAAGGGGTACCAGCAGGCGTGAAGTGGGGCATGGAAATCTTGCCTTACGTGCGTTAAAACCTGTAATTCCCGAAGGTGCAGAAAATCCTTATACTATCCGTGTGGTTTCCGATATTCTGGAATCAAATGGTTCTTCTTCTATGGCAACAGTTTGTGCCGGAACCCTCGCACTGCTTGACGCCGGTGTAAAAATCACTAAACCTGTATCTGGCATTGCTATGGGTTTGATTGCCAATCCCGAAACAGGCAAATATGCAGTGTTGTCGGATATTCTTGGCGATGAAGACCACCTTGGTGACATGGATTTTAAAGTTACCGGAACTGTTGATGGTATCACGGCATGCCAAATGGATATTAAAATAGAAGGTTTGAGCTTTGAACTGCTCGAACAAGCACTCGAACAAGCCAAAAACGGAAGATTGCACATTCTTTCTGAGATGTCGAAAACCATCTCTGTTCCTCGCGAAGACTACAAAGAACACGTGCCTCGTATTGTAAAAATGACTGTTCCCAAAGAATTTATTGGAGCCATTATTGGTCCTGGTGGAAAAGTTATTCAGGAAATGCAAAAAGAAAGCGGCTCTACCATTGTTATAGAAGAAGTGGGTGAGTACGGCATCATAGATATTGTATCTGAAAACAAAGAATCTATTGATTTTGTGATCAACAAGATCAAAGGAATTACTGCTATTCCTGAAATCAACGAAGTTTATCAGGGTACAGTAAAAAGTGTGGTACCTTTTGGTGTATTTGTGGAAATACTCCCTGGCAAGGAAGGTTTGCTTCATATTTCTGAAATAGAATGGAGAAGACTGGAAACCATAGAAGAGAGTAATATCAAGGTGGGAGATAGCATCGAGGTGAAATTATTGGATGTTGACAAGAAAACCGGGAAACTCAAACTTTCCAGGAAGGCGCTTCTGCCCAGAGATAAAGCACCTGAAGGTGGCGGCGGAAGAGATGAGAACAGAAAACGTCACAATAATCCCCGCAAATAGAATCAAAATCGGCTTTTATTGCAAGAACCCACAAAGTCCTCCATGGTTTTGTGGGTTTTTTGATCAAATGCCGGGTCGGTAAGCAAAAACATCTTGCGCAACGGTATCGTTGTGAGAGGTAAAATTACCTAAGGGTATTAACGTTTTCGAGGAAATAGTAACCACCAGTCGGCAACAGTTTTTCACTGACCCGATGAAACGATGGGGTATTTGAAAAATTTGAACTTTTTTTTACCTTTACTTCGGATTGACAGTGCAGTCTGTGAAAACACCCCAACGGGTAACATGCGAAGGATGGATGAATGACATTACCATCCCGGTAAAATAATTCATAAAGTAATTTATGACGTTGAATGTTCGTTAAGAACACCTGAACGCTTTCTTTGAATGATTGAAAACGAATTTAAATACATATAATTAAATATGGTTTCATGGAGCATTTAGTAGCACCCTCATTACTGGCGGCAAATTTCCTGCATTTGCAAAAAGATATAGAATTGGTAAATAAAAGTGAGGCCGACTGGTTTCATGTTGATATTATGGATGGGCATTTTGTGCCCAACATATCTTTTGGTTTTTCCATTGTTGAGCAGATTCGCTCAGTAGCAAAAAAACCTCTCGATGTGCATTTGATGATCAGCAATCCTGATGATTACATTGGCACATTTAAAGAATCGGGTGCCCACAATCTGACTGTGCATTTTGAAACCTGTCCTCATCTTCATCGTTCGCTCAACAGCATAAAGCAACATGGAATGAATGCCGGTGTTGTTATCAATCCGCATACACCGGTTGAATTTTTGAGTGAAATTGTTGGGGATGTTGACCTGGTTCTCATTATGTCAGTAAATCCGGGGTTTGGGGGGCAATCGTTTATAGAAAACACTTATGACAGGGTAAGGAGGTTAAAAGAATTATTGCTTCGGAAGAACAGCAAAGCCCTTATTGAGGTTGACGGAGGGGTAGGTATCCATAATGCCTCCCAACTTGTTGAAGCGGGCGTAGACGTTTTGGTGGCAGGCAGTACGGTTTTTAAATCTGAAGATCCTATGCAAACCATTCAAAAATTAAAGCACTTGTAAAAGAAGTAAACCCTGATGAGTTCTAATCGATTAATATATTTATCCTTATTTCTATCCCTTTTTCTGTTTTTTGCTTCCTGCAGCTGGTTTGCTCATGAAAACCCTTGTCATGACACTATTGAAAAGGACAAAATGATCAACCTTCTCACTGAGATACACGTGCTGGAGAGTCACCTGTCTTTACGGCAGTCAAGAAAAAGTATGGGTGATTCAGCTGTATTGTTTTATGCAGGCCTCTTTCAGAAATACAATGTTAGTGCTGAAGAGTTTGACAAGGCCTACGAATGTTACATGCTGGATCGTGAATTGATGACAGAAATTTTAGATGAAGTATTGAATAATCTTAGCATCGCACAAAGCAAAGCAGATGCAAAAAAGGAGAATGAAGAAGAAAAGATAGAGTTTCGTTTAGATGAAAGCCAGCAGATCAAAGAATAAGATCTTCTTGATTTTGTTCTTGTTCCTTTTCGTCTAAAAGTTCATCCTTTGCAGATGGTTTGTAATAACGCGCGGTAAAATTTTCAAGATCGGCGCCGTCATCAACACTATAGTTCAGAAGTATCTCTCCGTTACTGTAAACTCCTTCTCCCTCAATGGTGATGGTTCCGTTTAATATGTTTTGCGATTCTATAAAGATACTATTGCTTACCACCAACGCTGTTGCAGTTTCCTGCAGCTGGTTAAAGTTGCTGATGAGTACTTCTGCAGTGTTCGATGGATTCCTTGTGATGGTCAGGGTGTATACATTAAGATCTGAATTGATGCCATCGCCGGTTTCCTGGCAGGTCCATGTTCCCAGAAATTTTTCCAGTGCATCATCTGGTGTCAGGTCGTTGAGTTCATCGGTACAGGAAGTAACGGACAACAAACATATCATTATAAGAATAAACAGCAGGTTTTTGGAATCATTCATCTGTTTATAATTTGATTAAATAGGTCAGATGGAGCTCGCCAAAACTCCGG
>CAZPVB010000239.1:0-4967 GCA_964589855.1 uncultured Bacteroidales bacterium | reverse complement strand
GTTATGATTGATTTTTTCATAATGTATTTTTTGTAGGTGTGAAAATGATTTTGTTTCTGAAATTCAATTTTACAATCCGGTTTTCTTAGAAATAAGGACGAAAACATCAGGAATACTGCATCAGATATCTCCTCTTTTTGCAGCACGTTTCAGTTTGTTATTAGCATAAATAGCCACTTCCACGCGTCTGTTCTCTTGTCGTCCGGTTTCAGTTTCATTGGTTGCCACGGGGTCTTTTTCTCCATGACCTGCAATGACCATTCTTGAACCTTTTACACCTTCATCGTCAAGATAGTCTTCCACTGATTCAGCACGATCCCAAGAAAGTTCCTCGTTATAGTCTTCTGGTCCGGTGCTGTCTGTATGTCCGGCAATCAGTATTTCTGTATCTTCATAATCCTGCAGAACATCAGCCAGATCGTCCAGGTTTTCTCTTGATACCGCTCTCAGTTGATCAGAATCCACATCGAATAAAATACCGGAGTCAAAGGTGATTTTGATACCTTCTTCAACTCTTTCCACTTCAGCGTTTTCCAGTTCATTCTCCAGATCCATGGCTTGTCTGTCCATATAGTCTCCTATCAGTGCGCCTGCAGCACCACCTATTGCTGCCCCGATAATAGCGCCCTGGGCTGACTGATCAGACTTATTTCCCAATATTCCTCCCAGAATACCTCCGGAAGTAGCACCAATGGCGCCGCCTTGTGCTGTTCTTGAAGCATTGCATCCAGCCATGATCACCGACAAGCAGATCATAATTATAAAAAGGATGCTGATTTTTTTATTTACGAATAAGACTTTCATAGTTTTCAGGTTTTGAGTTAGTAAATATTAACTCATTGATAATCAATTTATATACCATGATTAGGGATGCGATTCCTAAACTACCATGCTTATATCTGGTATTGTGGTGGATATTAAAGCATTATATGTCTTGTGAATGCCATTTAAAGGAAATTTTCTAATTTATACGACTGAGTTTTGGGGAATAATTACTGCAAATGGGTATTTTTTTCCATAACCGGTTAAGAGATGATATTCAGCGCTAAACTCAAATGGACAGTTCATGATTTCCACATCCTGTTATGTTTGTAAAACCTGATTTTCATTTTTATCTATATTGGCAATAAACTCCTCCAATGATTCTCCTTGTTCAAGTTGAATCTTTTTCCTTAACCTGTAGCGGGCTTTTTTAATCCCGTCGCCTGAAATATTGAGCACAGAAGCGATTTCCTGCGAAGTCAGATTCAGTTTCATCAATGCCATCAGCCGGAACTCCCCGGCAGTGATGTCGGGTGCTATTTCACGTACTCTTTCTTCAAATCCCTGGTACATCTCATCAAAATAAATCCTGAACCGAACCCATGAATTCTCATTGACAGAATCCATATTGATCTTACCCATGATTTGGCGGTAAAAAGCAGGGTCGGGACTTTTACTTTTCCACTTTTCAATGTTATCTTTCAGCTCAGCGATCATTTCGTTTTTTTGTGCTATCTGAAGTACCTGCGTGGTCATTTCACGTTTTTTCATCGCAAGCAGCTTCTGGGATGTTTCGTATTCCATCTTTTTGCGTTGCAGTTTATTTCTCAGGTATTTAATTGTTAGAAATGTGGTTACCACGATAAAAAACAACAGGATGATCAATAAAGCAATACTGATCCGGCTGTTCCGTTGCTTTTCTTCCATCAATTGCAACTGGAAACGCTGCAGTTCTATCTCCTGGTCTTTTTTCTCTGTTTCATAGATGATTCTTAGTTCTTCAATTTGCTCCAACTTTTCGGCAGCGAAAATACTATCAGATAAAATTTTGTATTTCTTTAAATCATCAATTGCCTGGGTAAGATTTCCGCTCTCTTCCATAGCATTTGCCCTTAACTGATAGGCTGTTGCTCTTTCGGGCAACAATGTTTTATCTTCGGCTATTTCTATGGCTTCTGATAATTGATAATCAGCATCAATATACTCTTGTGACGAAATCAGGTTTTCTCCAATAAGCAGCAGAGACTGCACTTTCCCATGTTTATCATTGATCTGATCATACAATTGCAAGGCTTCATTCAATTGTTTCAGCGATTCATTTTCCTGCCCGGTTTGCAGATAAAGGTTTCCTAAATAATTCATTGCATTGGCTCTGATACTTATTGATTCAGCACTATCCGCCATTTCGATAGCCTCATTCAAATATCTGATGGCCTGCTCTTTATTACCGGTATCCAGAAACAATCCTCCCAAATTACTTAACACCTGTGCCTGGTACATGATGTCGTTAAAATCACGGTAAATAGCAAGTGCTCTTTCATTGTGCCGGATGGCCATGTCCGGATTTTCGATGGCATATTCCACATCTGCAAGATGAATCAATGCATCAGCAAGGCGCACCGGTTTATCAAAATCTTCCAGTATGTTTACTGCCTGCAGCGCAAATTGATAAGCAATATTATAATTACCAGTACTTTGGTTGATCCTGCTCTTGATGCCATAGGCGTTGGAAAGGCGATACTGATCATTGCGTCTTTCCAGTATCTGAATATTGATCTCATTCAAAGAATCGGCAACGAGATAATTGCCTAAGTTCATTTCCATTACCGCTCTGCCATTGATGGCCAGTACCATTCTCAGCGAATCAGAAATATCAGATGCCAGCTGATAAGAGAGATCAAATAGCATACGTGCCTCTGTATAGTTGTCTTGATTATTTTTCAGTACTCCCAGATGGAAATTCGCCAGGCTTTGCCATTTCTTCAATTTCAAATCTTTTGCCAGTTGCAGTTGCTCACGGGCATATTTTTCTGATTGCCCGGGAGAAGAATACATGGTGGCATTGATAAGATGATTGATTGTTTTTAACTTGTTTGTGTCAGCAGGTTGCTGCTCATAAACCCGCAACAAGCTATCCGGTTGCGGATTTTGAGCATCTCCTTGTTTAAGTATGAAAAGGATGTATATAAACATCAAAAACAGTCTGATCATAATGTTCGTTTTTAGAATTAAAGATCGTATGGACCCATCCACTCATCGCCACCTGTTTGCCATACGGCATACTGTGTACCCAAATGATTGAATACAATATGATATCTTTGATTACCCAGATAGAATCCTATCAGTGCGCCTGCTTTTTTCACCTGGAAGGGAGGTCCTCCTTCCCAGTTGGTAATATCCCATACCTGACTGAAACTATTGGGGTTGTTTAAATAATGGGCATATTTGTCGCCATCCTTATTAAACATGATGCGGCTGGATGGTCCGTCATTACTCTTAGATAGAAAACCGCTTGCTCCTATGCCATTCAGATTAAAGGGATTATTCCCTTCGGCAAGGTTGGTTATGGGTTGTACCTGAGAGCTGAAACTACCTGATCCGGTGATATAAGAATAATGGGTTCCTTCCATATTAAATATCTGTATCCATGCTCCCTCAAAATTGTTTCCATCAATGTTGACCGCTGCTCCAATAGCACCGAAAACAGGATCACCTTCGGCAAGTTCTGAAATAGGAAATGGGCCCTCTAAAACGCCCACATCGCTGCGCATAAATTGAGTACCGGTTTCATCAATGAGGATAAACTCCGTTGCTGAAGTTGAAAAAGCTGCTCCCACCCCACCCATCTGGCTGTTTACATTGTTTCTCCAGTGCGCTGTCCATGCAGGTTTACCGCCCGTTTGTGCTGGTTCACAATTGGTTACATCGTATTCGGTAGCCAACTGCACTGCCACAATCTTCCGGTCATAAACACTTCTCACAACATAACTGATGGGAACCCCGGTAGATATGGTAGTTGATTCGGCAAGCAGACTTACCAGGTTGTTTAAATTATTTTCACCTATGGTAAGCATGGTGGTGGTTGCTTCTCCACCAAATGCCATCACCTTGATTTTAAGATTTTCAAGGTTGTTGAGTGAATGACCGGAAATGTCTGCCTCAGCAGAACTTACCACTCCATTAAAGGAGGCATTGATCTCCATTTCCATTTCCGTATAAGATGAGGTAGATTCGATAAGCATGTAATAGATTCTGCCATACGTAACATCTGAAATGAACGTGGCAGGGTTGCCTTCATAAACATAATCTGCCAGGATGGAAGGGGTAACCGTGGGAGCAAAAAAACCTTCCAAACTGGTTGGAATATCGAAACTCATGGTATAAAAGCTCTGGTTGAGCTCTACCAATATTCTGTTAAGGGTACTGCCAGAGCTGAAACCAAAATCCGATTTGATTTCGGTAAATGCATTTTCGTAATCAATGCCTAATTTCAATGCCAATGCCTGCTCGCTTTGTACCTGACTGAAATTAAACGTAAAGTTGGCAGGAAGCTCGGGAGGTGAATTGGCAATGATCTGGTTCATGGCATCTCCTATCGTACTCTTTCTTACCTCCTCCACAGTAAAAGATGAAGACAGATTTCCATTGAGCAGATCGTAAGATACCGTACCTCCTGCACGATCAACAGGTATAACATCGGGGGTTGCCTGGTTTAAAGATGCTCCCTGTAACAAACTACCGGGATAAACAACAGAGGCATTGGGATTGAACAACGGAAACCCATTGTTGCCACCACCCGGTGCAAGTGCACTGTAAGTAGTGGTGGTGCAATACCAAAACTCTCCGTTGATGACATCATTGAACTCATTTTCTGTAGTAACCTCTTCCTGGTTTACAACTGCATCAAATCCACCAGCTGAGTCTACAACACCCTCAAAAGTGAGATTCGGATCCTCTTCTTTTTGACACGAAAACATAATAATAGCGAGAACAGGGATAAATAGTTTACATTTTTTCATAATTTCAATTTTAAAATGAGCAAAAAAACATTGACAAGAATAATAATTGTTTGACCCGAAAGTAGTGTAAATATTTGATTTAAACACACATTTAGTGGTAGACAAAAGGTAGACAACGCCCAAAATTCTTATTTTTTGCTATTCTAAAGTGTATCCTTGCTCTGAATCTATACGTTTGGATCAATA
>CAZPVB010000238.1:0-5046 GCA_964589855.1 uncultured Bacteroidales bacterium | reverse complement strand
TGGTTTTGGGCCAGTCAGCCGCTACGGCAGCCGCTCTTGCCATTGATCAGCAAAAGAAATTACAAGATATTGATTATGATGATCTGCAACCACTTCTGCTGAGAGACAAGCAGCGTTTAGAATAGGATGATCAAAGAATATTTTCATATAATTATATGTTTATAATTTTATTAAGCAGGTCAGATGGAGCTCGCAAAAATACCGGTTTTGTGTTTTAGCCATGCTGCGCATTATAATCTTCCGCGTGTGTGTCAAAATTTTTGTCTTGGCTCGGTTCAATAAAAAATAACAAAGTATTGCATACTTATCCGGAGAAATTTGCAGGATAGTTTTAACACCTTTTTTTATGCAAACCTTTGCATAAAATCATTAACTTTGTCATTTTGCAAGAGTAACCAGCGTTTTTCATAAGGACAAGTAAAAAATATGACTCTGTCAATTGTAATTAATTCATAAAAAGATTGAATCGTTTTTAATAGCGATGTTGAGGAAAGATTAAAAAAATGAGCAGAAAGAAAAAGTACACCATTCAGGACATCGCCAGGGAATTAAACACCAGCATATCCACTGTATCCCGGGCTTTAAAAGATCACCCCCGCATCAGTGCAGAAATGTGTGAAAGGGTTAAAAAATTTGCCTTAGAACATGATTACCAACCCGATTTCCGGGCATCGAGTTTACGAATGGGAAGCAACCGAACTATTGGAGTGCTTGTGCCCCGTGTTGACATGAATTTTTTTGCCAGAGTTTTAAGAGGAATTGATGAAATTTGTTCCGTAGAGAATTATAATGTTATGATTTGCCAATCCTTCGACTCTTTGCAAAAAGAGATGAAACTGGTAAAAAGCCTGTTGCACGGAAAAGTTGATGGACTGATTGCCTCCATAAGTATTGAAACACATGATGGAGATCATTTTAAATCCCTACTGGACAAGGGTTTACCCCTTGTTTTTTTCGACAAGGTTCTGGAATCACTAAATGTGCACAAAGTAGTGGTTGATGATTATAAAGGAGCGTATGAATCTGTTGAGCACCTGATCCGTAATGGTTATAAAAGAATAGCGCATTTCGCCGGGCCACAACACCATAATATTTACAGGCATAGGACGCTGGGATATCTCGAGGCGTTGAAGGAAAATGGATTTGAAATAGATGAAGAAATCATTTTCCATGACACGGTAGTGCAGGAAACAGGATACAAAACCCTGAAAAAAATTCATGAAATGAAAAATCCGCCAGATGCAATATTCTCCTCCAGTGATTATGCCATTCTGGGAGCGATTGTTTATTGCAAAAAACATGGCATTGAAATACCCAAACAATTGGGTTTAACAGGTTTTGCCAACGAACCCTTTGATGATCTTTATGGCCCATCTATAACCTCAGTAGAACAGCACCCTATAGTGATGGGTCAGAAAGCAGCACGCCTGCTCATCGATGTAATGGAGAAGAAGAATAAATCAACAGAACCCCAGATCGTGAAACTTGATCCTACTCTAATCGTCCGGCAGTCATCCTCGCGCTTAACACTTACAAAGGAACACAGCGATGAAGAGATTGAAATCATCCTGAAGAAAGCATTTTAAGATCATCCTTCTGCTGTGTCTCACGCAACCCAATTTCTATCCTGACATCTATAAAAAAAAGGAGTATATATTTTTCAATATACCCTTTTGCATCAATTTTACATTTTATTTATAAGTCCTGCTTTTCCATTGTGCAGTTTTTTATAAAAACACCTCGAAATAATTCTAAAGACAGGTTTTACATCTCTTTAACCCTCTGAATCTGCTCTTTTAGGGTGGCGATGGCTACAGGTAACTGAGCATCAAAATCATCCCATCTTCCTTCAATGGAAATTGCTCCCTGATAATCTATATCCAATAAAGCTTTCAGATAGGGTGTGAAATCATCACCAGCAGTACCCGGTGCTGTACGATTTTCAAATTCAGCAACATGTACATGCTTTATATATCCCTCGGCTTCCAGAATATTGGAGGGAGGTTCATTTTCTCTCATCATATGGAAAATGTCTACCAGCAGCTGAATGTTGGGATGATTTGTTTCTTTTACAATAGAAAGACCTTCCAGCGAAGTATTGATAAAGTTAACCTCTCGGGAATTAAGCGGTTCTATGATTATAACAACATCATATTTTTGTGCTACCGGTCCCAATTTTTTTAGCAGATCAATAAATTGACCTCTTGCAAGGTCTCTGTCAAAACCTTCGGGTATCCTTCTGGAACCACTACTTCCAAAAACTACTCTTTTAATCCCTATCATCTCAGCCCTGCGGAATGCCGTATCTGCGTATGCTATAATCTGATCGTGCATGGGTTCTTCTCCCACTGCCTTTAAATGACCGGGTAAAAAAAGATTGGTAGCATAAACCGGGATTTCAGCGTTTTGTGCTTTTTCAAAGTTGGGAAGAAAACTTTCGTGGGGTTCAAGGGGTTTCAAAAATCTCAATAATCCTTCTTCAATAAAAGTATAACCATGTTCATTCATTTTGGCGTGATTGTCAACAGAGGTACAAATGCCAATTTCAGATAAAAAATTTTCATTTTGGGAGGATTGTCCGCAAGAAAATAAAAAAACCGGGAATAAGGCAAGAAGTAATACTTTTTGTAAACTTTTTTCTGTAATCGTTTTCATATTATCTGTTTTAGGTTTGGATGAGTTGATTGATAAAGCTAATTTACAACCTTTTATAATACATTTAAAAATAAAGTTGACATGATGTATTTTATCTGTTTTTTTTAACTTTTTTCCCAAAAAAGAGGGTGGTAAAGATATGATAGTCTTTCAGTAAGTTAGATCGATATCATCATTTGAATTTAACCGTCAGTTGATAAACCTTAGTGGATTATTTTTCGCGAACCGAAGAGGTAAATATATACCACTGATCATTGAAAAAGCAAAGTGGAGGTACTATTCCTCTTTTCTGTTATCCTTTTGTTTTTTCTTGATATCCAGATTCAGGGAATTAGAGAGCAACACAAGAAAAGAAGCTACACCAGATATGGCCATAATGTAAACAAGTAACTGTCCAAAAGGGATAAAATAAAAGAATATTACCATGACCAGCGATATCCAAACGCCAGCACACCAGGGACAGGTAATGATAGAGCACAGCGTACGCATGACGTACGATCCGCTGTTGTTTTTCACAAAGTCCCTGAAAAATTTGAATATTTTTTCAAAAACCACCACACGCGTAACCCTGTAAACAGCAAGCATTAAAATGATCAGGTCGGTAAGAGTTATCTCCCTAATGTCCAGATCATTCATCTCCATACCATACCCCGTAAGCAGTACCAAACCGAAAAATAAAAATAAACTGGTAAAATTCCAGGCGTTTTCTTTAGAAGTACTCATTGATTGTATAATGTGTTAAATATCGTTTATCGAATGGTTATGTTTGTTTTTTATCCGCTGGCATCAGGTTTTCCGCATCAGTTTAATTCAAAATAAAGAAATAAAGACAAAAAACATTGATTGCCGACTGACAAACGATAATAAAACGTGTGGAGAAGGGATTTAGTTCATAGGATTGGGAAATGAATATGGGAATTGGGGTTCACATAAGATTAATTGACGTCTAATACCTATTTTTAATTCGTTTTTTGCATAATCCCAACAAAAGGAAGATAAAAACTCAATTGCACCTTTTTTACTTTGGAAGGATTAGTTTTTTTACGAAGGGAGCTTTTTGATAAGAAAAACCAAAATGCCAGCACCAGGTCCCTGATTTATGAATAAATTTCCATACCAATCACCCTCCACCACCCACAATAATTAATGTCCCCAATCCCCCTTGTCATAATCATCTGTCTTACTGGCAATGGTGTTTTCAGGGTTCGGTTTATCTGCTGATTTGGAAAATCAGAACATTTATCTTGTTACGAAAAAGGAATAAAGATATGAGAAGACATAAGACCTACTCCGTCCGGTAGCGTGTCAGTTCGCCTTTTTCGATCTTGTAAATATAGTTTCCGGCGTTATCCATGAAGAAATGATAGGGATCGAGGGTCACATTGCGATTGTCTTTTGTCTTTTTCCAACGTGCCTGAGCACTGGTATGCCCCAGCAACTGCATGTTTTCCAAATCCAGTCGCAGAATACCTTTAAAGGCTTCCGACTGGTAATTAATGAAAAACCTGTCATCTATCGTTACATGATCTCTGTTGTAAAAGGGCACTTCCACCTGATCGGTAAGTCGAAAAGTATTCTTATCATGCAGGGCTATAATTGCACTGTAACCACCAGTAGCATAAACCACCCAGAGTTGATCGCCCAGGTCGATGATGTCTCTTACTTTTCCGCGCAAGGTTTCTATATCTGCCAGTTCACCATTATTGATATCATAAGAAAACAGTTTGTCGTAGATATCCATTTGATAGATTTTTTCTGATCCAAAAACCAACTTGTAAAAAGGGTTCCGGGTACTGATATCATATAGTTTTTCACCTTCGTATGGATCGTAAGCCATCAGATTAGAGGATGACGAGAACCTTCCGTCGGTTATGATGAACAATCGACCCTGTTCAAGGAAAAAGTCTCTCACGGTAACTTTTTCTGGCTCTGATTGCCATATCATTTCTCCGGTATCAATATCGTATCGTCTGAGACTGATTTCGTTTTGCCTGCCGGCAGGATCCAACTGCTCAGGAAAAACAACAAATATTGTATTGTCAATGATCAGGTCACCGGGTTTAGATAATCCAGCGGCAGAGAAGTCAAACCCGGTGAACTCAGCAATCACAGACTTGAAAAGTTCATCCTTCAGAATTTCATCGTCTACATTTTGCCACACAACCGACCCGTCTCCGATATCGAAAGCATAAGTGACCAGTCCCGTAAGCAAAAGTTTGTTTTTGTGGAGCAATACCTTTTTACTGCCATTGGTTTTGAATTTGTTTTCCCATTGAATATCGCCTGTTTGCAGGTTTATCATAAAAATGGGATTATCCCTTACTCCGCTTTCCAGTGCACGAGTTACCCGTGCAGCAGTTCCCACCATTGCGTTTCCGCTCATGGCCGACA
>CAZPVB010000237.1:0-5145 GCA_964589855.1 uncultured Bacteroidales bacterium | reverse complement strand
TTTCTGTTTTCAGGTGTTATTGTTTCAAATAATCAAGCACAGCATCCACCATTGCACCGGGGTTGGGACGTGCTGCAACTGCTTTTACCTGAAAACCACATTTTTTGATGGCAGCAGCAGTAGTATTGCCTATAGCCGCGAAATTAAGTTTTTTTCCGTTGCCGAAAAAATGTAAAAATCCGTAAAAAGAGGAAGGAGAGGAAAAAATAATCATATCTGCCTTATTATCATGCACTAATGCTGCTATGTCTTTATCCGGAAACCGGGGATATTTTGTTTCATAAATATTGATCCGTTTAAATTCGCAAATTTCGCTGATTTGCTTTTCAAGGGTATCAGGTGCCAGATTGCCTGCCAAAAAAAGTACCCTGTCCTCTGGAGAAAGCAATTCATTTGCCAATGCAGCAGCCAAACTATTGCCATCCTCACCGGGATTTATATAATCAGGAACCACTTCATAACTTTGCAACTCCCGCGCTGTTGCCTCCCCTATTACAGCTATTTTTCCATAGTCGGCAAGATTGAATTGAGGGAAGTGGCATCTTATATTATCAAAAAAACCTTTCACCCCCTTTTTGCTTGTAAAAACAAACCATGAAAAATCGGGAATAAGAATATGCTGATCAATAAAATCTTTGGTGTAAAAAATGGTTTTGGTTTCAATAGTAGGCAAATGATAAACAAATGCCCCTGCTGAGCGGAAAGCATCCATCATTTTTTGTGCCCCCGAAGATGATTGTGTTGTGATGATTATTTTGCCTTTTAGCATGAAGAACCAGAATATTTCATTTTGATTGAATCCATTTTTGACAGCAAAACCGGTATTCCTTTCATTAACAGTGATCAGGACTGATCATTCTGTCTTCTTATTTCTTCCAGAATCTCACCGGCGCCTTTTTCCAGAAAAGAATTTGCCAGTCCTTCGGCAATATTCATACAATTTTGCGCATCTCCCTCCCATTCATCGATGAGAACTTTAGTGGCCTGAAGATCGGAAACAAACCCTTTGATGCTGAAACGATCATTTACAAGTTTTGAATAGCATCCAATAGGTACCTGACAACCACCCTCCAGGATCCTGAGAAATTTTCTTTCTGCCAAAACGGCCTTTAATGTGTGATCATCGGTAATGTTATGCATAACTTCAAGTGTATCAGTATCATTTTCTCTTACCTCCATGGCAATGGCTCCCTGACTTACGGCGGGAATGAAAACTTCGGGATCGAGTTTTTGGGTGATGAGATGCCCGAGGTTTAACCGCATCAAACCTGCAGCTGCCATAACCATGGCAGTGCAATGTCCATCCTGCATCTTTTTCAGACGGGTGTTTACATTTCCTCTTATATCAACGATTCTGAAGTTGGGGTTATGTCGGAGCAATTGTGCGCGCCTTCTTAAACTCGAGGTAGCAATCACATCGTCTTCATTGAGTTCATCAAATTTTTTTCCGTTGATATGTACCAGGGCATCCCTTACCTCTCCCCTTTCCAAAACACCTCCCAAAAGGAGTTTTTCGGGAAACAAAGTGGGAAGATCTTTCAGACTGTGAACTGCCACATCAATGGTATCATCATACAATTCTACTTCAAGTTCTTTGGTAAACAAACCCTTATCACCAATTTTGGAAAGCGCAACATCTAAAATAATATCCCCTTTGGTTTTGATGATCTTAATTTCAGTTTTTACTTCCGGAAGCTTCTTATTGATTGCTTCTTCTACTCTGTATGCCTGATATAATGCGAGTTGACTACCACGGGTTCCTATTCTGATGGTTTTATTCATTTAGTCGGTAAGTTCAAAAAGTTGGTTTAGAATATCAAGATATTCTCTTTGTTTTCCGTTTTGGGTAACCTGTTTGAGATTTCTGATAAACAGACGTGAATATTTTCCGGCGATATGATCGGCATATCTGGTCAGCATTTCATCATCTTTTATGCCATTGATTTTGAGAAATCCTTCCAGTTCTGCATGGTTTACTGCATCAATGTTCTTCTTGATTTTGAGAATTGAGGGTGTAAGTTGAAGAGAATTCAGCCAATCGGTAAACTCCTGCTGAACGATTTGAATGATCTCTGCTGCTTCAGCTACAGCTTCTTTTCTTTTTTGCTGGGTTTCTTTTACAATTTCCTGCAGATCGTCAACAGCATATAACTCTGTATTTTCTCTCTGACTTATATCGGTACTGATATTTCTGGGCACAGAAAGGTCCATAAAAATCTGTCTTTCTTTTCTTTGCTGGCAACATTCACGGATCATTTCATCAGTAATAATATGATTGGGAGCACCTGTGGCAACAATTACAACATCCGCCATCTGGATATGATCGGGTAGTTTTTCAAATTCGAAAACATCAAGGTCATATTTTTTTGCCAATTGCTGCGATTTCTCAAAAGTTCTGTTGGTAATAGAGATGGATCTGCAATTTCTTTTCACAAGATTTGTAAGTGCCAGCTGCCCCATAACGCCCATTCCAATAAGTACAATATTTCTTTGGGGAAAATCTTTTGTCCTTCGGCAGATCAGATCCACAGCGGCCGAGCTGATAGAAGCGGTACCCTGATTGATAGATGTTTCTGTACGAACTCTTTTGCTGGCTTCAAACGATTTGTTGAACATCCGCGTAAGTGGCGGGCTACTCAAATCATTGTCGAGGCTAAGTTTAAAAGCATTCTTTACCTGTGTAACGATCTGGTCTTCACCAATGATCAAAGATTCAACGCCTGAAACAACCCTGAAAAGATGGTTGATGGCCTGATCGCCCATATAACTGTAAAAATACTGCTTAGGCAGTTCACCTTTCTTTGTGAAATATTCAAGATTTCTGAAAATAAAATCAAATGCTTTTTGCGGGCAGCATTTTTCTATATGAAAATAGACTTCTATTCTGTTACAGGTAGACAAAACAATAGCACCCATTACATCTAAATCCAGCTTTAGTTGTTTTAAAAACTGAAGGGATTCATGCTCTGAGAAAGAAAATTGCTCTCTTATTCCTAAAGGTGCTGATTTATAACTAATTCCAACGATTCCTAACATGCAATATTTTATACTAAAAAGTTAATCAGTACAAATTTACCTATTTATTCATTGTTTACCATACTAATTGTGAAATTTAAATGGATTCTGAATAAGAAAAGAGCAGAAGGGGAATGAAAAAAATCATATAAATGAGACCACTCTATAAAGTCAAATATCCAAAGATTACACAGATTCATACAGATGCTAAATACTGATATTCAGTGTTTTTAAAAACATAAAATGAACACAGATTTGCCGAAAACAAGTTTTCGGAGTGGACTCATTAATGAATTCTATCTTAAAAACATGGTCGTTTGGTATCAATAAAAAAAGCAACAGGTTTTTATGAACCTGTTGCCGAAAACCTCTTTTTCCAGATTTTTTCTTTTACTTTATATACTGATTAATAATTGCTTCGTACAACTCCTGTTTACCGCTGATTTGTTTGGGTTCTCCGTTTTTAAGCGCCAAAGAACGCAAATCTTCCAGTGTAAGTTTGCCTTGTTCAAAAGCAGCGCCATCACCAGAATCAAAAGACTTGTACCTGTCCATTTTCATTTGTGGTATAGGTGAATTTTCGATGATATCATAGGCGATTTCAAGGGCTCTTGCAAATACATCCATGCCTGCGATATGTGCGATAAATATATCATCCAGATCAGTAGAATTGCGTCTTACCTTGGCATCGAAATTAATACCTCCTGTAGAGAAACCACCGGCTTCAATAATCACCAACATGGCTTCCACCACTTCATAAATATTGATAGGGAACTGATCGGTGTCCCAACCGTTTTGGTAATCACCCCTGTTGGCATCAATACTGCCAAATAATCCGGCATCAGCGGCGGTTTGCAGTTCATGCTGGAATGTATGTCCTGCAAGGGTGGCATGGTTTACCTCAATGTTGAGTTTAAAGTCGTCTGCCAGTCCAAATTTATTGAGAAACCCAATAATGGTAGCAGCGTCATAATCATATTGATGTTTGGTGGGTTCCATGGGTTTGGGTTCAATCAGAAAAGTACCTTTGAAACCTTGCTTACGCCCGTAATCTTTTGCCATGTGCAAAAACCGGGCTAAGTGTTCAATTTCTCTTTTCATGTTGGTATTGAGCAGGGAGCTGTATCCTTCGCGCCCACCCCAGAAAACATAATTCTGACCACCAAGCGCGATGGTGGCATCCAGCGCATTTTTCACCTGCGTGCCAGCGTAGGTGATTACATTGAAATCGGGATTGGTGGCAGCACCATTCATATAACGATGATGGGAAAACAGATTGGCAGTACCCCACAAAAGTTTAACACCCGAATCCTCTTGTTTTTGTTTGGCATAATCTACAATGGTTTGCATTCTTTTCTCAGAATCACCAATGGTATCTGCTTCTGAAACGATATCAAAATCATGAAAACAATAGAAGGGCACACCCAATTTTGTGATAAACTCGAAAGCAGCATCCATTTTATCTTTCGCTTTGGCAATGGGGTCACTGGCAGTTGCCCAGGGAAAAGACTTGGTATCACCGCCAAAAGGATCGCCACCACCATCGGTAAGCGTATGCCAGTATGCTACGGCAAATCTCAAATGATCTTTCATGGTTTTACCCCCAACCACCTTGCTTTCGTTGTAGTATTTAAAAGCCATGGGGTTTTTGGATTTACTACCCTCGTAAGGAATTTTACCGATTCCTTTAAAAAACTCTTTATCTCCTGTTACGTAACTCATATTTTAAAATTTTAAGTGAAAAAAATAATTGATTGATTGTATATTAAAAACTTATCAAATCATACCCATTAACTTTCGGGAGAATTGATGGATTTCCTTTTTTTTTGTCTTATTCTTTGATCTTTTCCTCCAGAAGGTTCTTCCAATCATTATAAGCATCAAGCAGAGGATTTTGGATTGAAGGATCGGGTTCGATTGTTTTGATCACTTTTAATCCGCTGAATGCTTCCCCGAAACTTTTGTAGATGCCCGCCCCTACTCCGGCAGCACGCGCAGCGCCTTGCGAACCATCAGTATTGTACAGTTCTATACCTGTTTGGGTAATGGCAGCGAGAGATTCACGGAAAACAGGGCTCAGAAACATGTTGGCATGACCAGCACGAATAACGGCAGGATCAATACCTGTTT
>CAZPVB010000236.1:3089-5150 GCA_964589855.1 uncultured Bacteroidales bacterium | reverse complement strand
TATTGTCGTTTCAAAACCAAAACAAGATTCGTTTATTTGTTGGCAGCATGTTTAACCGCATTTCCCACAGGACTGCTTAACCCGGCCTCCGCTCAACTGGCAAAGGGTTCAGATAAGTTTTTTGGTTCAATACATAAGCATCATCAATCTGAAGAGCTTTTTTTCACTACCTACTTTAACCAGATAACACCGGAAAATAGCGGGAAATGGGGCAAGGTTGAGTATGTAAGAGACCAGATGAACTGGCACTACCTCGACCACATCTATGATTTTGCTGCAGAAAACAACCTGCAAATGAAACAGCATACATTCGTATGGGATCTTAGTCAGCCTGCTTGGCTTAGTTCACTTAGCCATGAGGAAATCAGAGAAGAAGTGGAAGAATGGATTGCCTTGTTTGTTGAAAGATATCCCAATATAGAGTACATCGAACCCGCAAATGAACCCACACGCAATGCACCACCCTATAAAGAAGCATTGGGTGGTGATGGTGAAACGGGTTACGATTGGGTGATATGGGTTTTTGAAAAGGTAAAACAATATGCCCCGGATGCCAAACTAATTTTAAACGACTACGATGTTTTAAAAAACAACAATGTGCGGGAAGAACTGATCACCATTGCCAACTTACTCAAAGAACAGGATTTGATTGATGCTATCGGCTGCCAGGGACACTTTCTGGAAGGACAATCAGCGAATGGTATTCAGAATGCTCTCGATCAGATCGCTGAGACAGGATTGGATATTTACATTACTGAATTCGACCTCGGTATTGCCAACGACACCCAACAACTCAACAAATATCAGGAGTTATTTCCCGTTATCTGGGAACACACCAGCGTAAAAGGTGTTACACTGTGGGGACATTATGAAAACGAAACATGGCGTGAAAATGCACATCTTATAAGAGATGATGGTAGTCACAGACCTGCAATGAACTGGCTGATCGACTACATAACAAGTACAACCCCCCATCCTTTTGCTGAAATCATTTCTCCGGCAATGAATCAGAAGTTCAGTACTACCGAAATCATAGAATTTTCAGTAAGGGCTTTCGATCACCAGGGAAGTGTTGATAAAGTAGAATTATTCCTGAATGAAGAATTGATAGGTATAGCCAACCAGGAAACAGAAGATATTTACACATTTGGCATACAGGATATAGAAGCAGGCACACATGAAGTTTTTGCCAGAGCCACAGATAATGAAGATTACCAATACGATTCAGGAATATTCTATCTTTTTGTTGTAGATGAAAACACACTTTCACCGATCGACGACAGCTTTGCTCGCAGCGACAAACCTGATGATATCTTTGGAATCAATGACCGCCCCGAACTCAACCTCAGATGGAGAGCAAACCAGGCAAGCCTAAGGTATTCCTATCTGAAATTTCAGATACCGGAAAACATAGAAATAACAGCACTCACCCGGGCAACTTTAGAATTGTATTCATACAAATACGATAGCCCCAACCCAATACAAATTGAAGTACTATTGGCTGAAAACGACTGGGATGAAGACCTGCTTACCTGGAATAATAAACCCGTTTTTCTTGAAGAACATGGTATCATTACCCTTGATTATCCTTACCTGAATGCGGAAGAAGGTATCTGGTCTGTTGACATACTACCTTTACTGGAAAACTACAGCGATGATACCTTTACTGTTTCTCTTCGTATAAAAGAGTTTGTTGATGGGGGCAACATGATCAAATTCAGAACCAAAGAAAGTGCTTATGCGATCCGCCATCCCAGATTTATCTATGATTATGATCAACAATCTGATGCAGGAAATCAATATGCCGGAAATTTAAATACGGTTCTTTTTCCCAACCCGCTAACAGACCATAGTCTGAGAATAACCTCAGAAAAAGTTTTTGAAAAGGTACAGATATTTTCTGTAGATGGTAAAATGGTTTTCATTGCTGATTACCCGGCAGATACCCATACCGCAAATCTTGATTTGTCTCAACTGAATCAGGGAGTGTACCTGTGCCGGATTCAACTGACAAACGGCAATTGGGAGAATCATAAATTGATAAAACAGTTTTGAAAAACA
>CAZPVB010000236.1:0-2989 GCA_964589855.1 uncultured Bacteroidales bacterium | reverse complement strand
AAAAACAATCCTAAAAATATAAATAACAAAAAGAACTACCCGTGAAATTCAACAGAAAAAGCGCAGGATTACTTACAGCAGTTCTATCCTTTCTGCTGATTTATTTTTTTGCTGACCTGGAACCTGGCAATCAGGTACTAACCAGTGCTTTGGCCATTACAGTTTTCATGGCTATATTATGGGTTACCGAAGCAATTCCCCTGGCAGTAACCGCACTCATTCCGGTGGTGCTGTTTCCTTTGTTCGGCATTAGTAATGGGCGTGAGGTCTCATCAACTTATTTCAACCATATCATATTTTTGTTTATCGGAGGTTTTATCATGGCATTGGCCATGGAAAAATGGAACCTGCACCGGCGCATTGCGCTGAGAATCCTCATGGCAGTAGGTGTAAGTCCTTTGCGTATCATTTTTGGTTTTATGTTTGCCACGGCATTTCTGTCGATGTGGATATCCAATACCGCCACAACCATGATGATGATTCCCATTGTTTTATCGGTTACATCCAAACTGGAAGATGCTCTGGGCAAAGAAAACACAATGAAATTTACTACCGGAATACTGCTGGCCCTGGCATACAGCGCAAGTGTGGGGGGTATGGCCACTTTGGTAGGTACTCCGGGTAATCTTATTTGTGTAAGAATGGTTTCTATGCTTTTTCCCGGAGCACCCGAACCCAGTTTTACACAATGGTTGTTTTTCGCTTTCCCCATTAGTGTTACCATGTTTGTCATCATCTTTTTTCTTATTTATCTGCTTTTCAAACCCAAAGTGAAGTGGCAGCAAATGGATACCAAAACATTTCAGGAACAATACACGGCTCTGGGTAAAGTAACGAAAGAACAAAAAATTGTATTTGCCCTGTTTATTTCGCTGGCGCTTTTATGGATTTTCAGATCAGATATCCAAACGGGTCTGATTACCATTCCCGGATGGTCTAATATCCTTAAATATCCGCAGTTTATAAACGATGGTACGGTGGCTGTTGCCATCGCTATCTTATTGTTTATGATCCCGGCACCCGGCAATAAAGGCAAAAAGATCATGGACTGGGAAACTGCAAAGCGTCTTCCCTGGAATATCGTGATATTATTTGGAGGTGGTTTTGCTCTGGCATTGGGATTTGAAGCATCTGGTTTATCTGTTTGGTTCGGGGAACAATTTGAATGGACCCATGGCATCAATCCTTATCTGATATTGCTTATCATACTGCTTGCCATGTCATTGCTTACAGAGCTTACTTCCAACGTAGCATCTACCCAAATGCTGCTGCCCCCTTTTGCCATGCTTGCTGTAAGCAGTGGCAACAATCCTTTGTTGTTTATGATACCCGTTACCCTGGCATCATCACTCGCGTTTATGTTGCCCACTGCCACTCCTCCCAATGCCATTGTTTTTGGAACACAAAAAATATCTATTCCAGAAATGGTGAGAACAGGTTTTTTGATCAATATTATTGGTGTGTTAGTAGTGGTGCTGTTTACTTACTTTTTGGGAGATGCCCTGTTTGATATTGCACCGGGCGAACTGCCGGTATGGGTGGGCAGTGACAATTAAAAACACTAACTCCGCAATGGAATATCTTTTTTAAAGGAGATTATTACTACAATTTTTCGATCACATTTAGGATGGGTTATTCATTCCATCCAAGTAAACATATTTATGCATTCTTAAAATAAAACATGAAATGAAAAAGCTTTTTTATCTTTTAACTATTTTCCTGATATGCAAATCAGGATATGCGCAACCTCAACAGGCCCTTAACTTTCAACTCCGCTTAGAGCCCGTATGGGCACGCGTTGCCGATGCCCTTGGCGAACCGGGTTCGGTGGAAAGTGCCGAATTCTCACCCAACGGACGCTTCATTGTGAGCGGTACCAAGTACGATAATTCCATCATCATGTGGCGTACGTCAGACGGCGCCGAACTATGGAGAGATTATGCAGAGGAAGAAGTGGAAAGAGTAGGATGGTCAGCCAATAACAAATGGGTGGCTGCTGGCAGCGAAGATTATCTTGTTACTGTATATGATGCCCAAACCGGCGAAAAAGTAAAAGTTCTGCAACACAAGAGAGGTATCGATGGATTAACCTGGTCGCATGAAGGCAACTTATTGGTTACAGGAGAAGAGCGTATTACAAACGATGATGGCTCTACCGAAGGATATATCCGCATATTCGATATGCCTGCCGGAGACCAAATCAAAGAAATCAATTTTGGAAACACCGTGAACGAACTTTTTTTCAGTCTGGATGATCAATACCTGCTCGCAGTGGGTCATGGAGCAGTAAAAGTTTATAACACCAACGACTGGTCTTTGGAACAAACACTTCAAACCGATCATTATACCACTTTCACCAGTGGTGTATTTTCTCCTGATGCAAAGTATGTTTTTGCTGTCGGGCAGGGCGGCACATCCAGAGGAAACTGCCATTTATGGGAATGGAAAACAGGTGAGATGGTGAAATTCTTCAACCACACAGGAAAAAAAATTGAGTCTGTTTCCTGGCATCCCAATGGAGATTATATAGCACATGCCGGGCACGACCCCTATATTTATGTATACCGTGTAGAGGAAATCATACAGTTTGGCAACGATGCCATTCCGTTGGCACATAAAGTATGGGCAAGCGATCATGCTGAGTACATTGATTTCAATGCCGATGGAAGCTTCCTGGTAAGCGCACATCAAAACGGATTGATCAAACTATGGGTGTGGATGGGCGAAGAATCTGATCTGAATGCCCGCAGGCATCAATGGATCAAAACGCAACAAACCGACGAGACAAAGGAATGATAATTTAATTTAGTCCAAAGGTTTTGGTTTTGGGATTGGCATACTCCGGTAAAACAATTTCAAATACACCTGTTTTTGTTACCTGATCTATTCCTATCCAAAATCAATAGAAATACAAAAGAAGCTCCAAAATTAAATCCTATGAATAAAACGGCTTTACTCGCTGCACTTTCGCCATTGGCACTCTCTTTTC
>CAZPVB010000235.1:0-5162 GCA_964589855.1 uncultured Bacteroidales bacterium | reverse complement strand
TCTCTCCTTTCAGTGTGTTTTGGGAATAATATGCAGACAGTTCTTCCAGTGATCCCCTGATGTTTTCTTCGTGAATTTTTGTTAGTTCTCTGGAAACAGAAGCCCGCCGCCCCTCTCCAAAGACTACCGATAGATCGCGAAGAGTTTTCAAAAGTTTGTGTGGCGATTCATAAAAAACCATAGTACGGGTTTCGTTCTTCAATTTTTCCAGGCGTGTTTTTCGTCCTTTCTTTACAGGCAGAAAACCTTCGAAACAAAACCGGTCGCAGGGCAATCCACTATTAACAAGGGCAGGAACAAATGCCGAGGGCCCGGGTAAAGTCTCTACCCTGATGTTGTTTCGGATGCATTCCCTGACCAGCAAAAAGCCGGGATCGGAAATTGCCGGAGTACCTGCATCACTCACCAACCCAACCTTTGTTCCGGCTAGTATCAAATCCACAACAGTTTGGAGTGTTTGGTGCTCATTAAACATATGGTGCGACATCATTTTCACCCTGATATCCAAGTGACTGAGAAGTATACCGGTTTTCCTGGTATCTTCAGCAAGCACTATTCCCACCTGTTTGAGTGTTTCTACCGCTCTGATGGTGATATCATCAAGGTTTCCCAAAGGTGTTGGAATAACAAACAAAACCGACATACAGAATTATTTAAGTTAGATGGCAGGCAACTGTTTTTACGACTACATAAACCTGCGCTGCACCAGGTTGGCAAATTTTTCTATGGTTTCCGAAGACCTATTACCATCCCATTGAAAAGTATCGGTCAGTAAATTCAAATATTCAAATGCTTCATGAATAGAAGAAAAATTATTGAGTTTATCCACAGCGTCATTATAAGATTTGATGTCTCCATTAAACAACTCATTGATAAACAAAAACTTTTCATTGATTCCAATAGCAGATTTTATATTGGTGACAGGTTTTTGCTGCATTTTTGCACCAATACTATGATCTTCCTTTATTTTGGAAAGGCGTTCGTAGATAGAATTGGAAGAACCACCAAGTTTGTCTGCAACAACAGTTTTTTTGTTTGAAATTGTTTCTCCCAGAGATTTTACCGGTGTATGGTTTTCAGATTTTTGCAGTGAAGGTTTTACTGGATCGTTTGTTTTATTTTCTTTTTGTAATCCAACAGTTCTGGTTTCTTCTGTAGATTCAATTTCAGTTTTATTATTGGCATATACCGTTTCATTCTGATTCACAGGTTCAGAATCTTTTTTCACAGGGTTTTGCTCCTGTTCTGGTTTGGATCTTATTTCAGTAGGGGGTTCATTTGTTGGTTGAGAAACAGGATCGGATGTTTGCCTGGCATGGTCAACAGGTTTTTGCTCTTTAACCTGAAAATCATTCTGCTCTTCATATGAATCGCTATCTGAAGTTTTTTTCTGGTTATCAAAATCATTTCCCATAGAGGTTCTGGTGGGCGGGGTTTCTACCGGGGGTTTCTTTTCAATCACTTGTGCAGAAGAACTGGAGGGCATATAATCCTGACTTATCAGCAGTTTCATTCGTTCCATTTCCCGGTAAAGAAAACGAATATCTTCCATGGCTAAATCAATTTCCAGTAGATTTCTTTCTCCGCTTTGTTTTTCAATGATCTCCGACCTGCGCGCAATGCTAACTGATAGATGGAGAATATTTTGTTTTACTTCAGAAACGTTCATTTTGTAAGTACTTTTTTATGTGAATGGAATCTTATTTTATTCTCACCTGTGTTTAAAAGTTTTTTCGATCGTTTTATGTTATAAAACAAACTTAAACAGGTTATAATTTATCTGCAAAGGTAAATAAACTATATAAGTGAAGAAAAAGTTGTTGTAACTTTGCTCACAACGATTGAAAATAATAATTATTCCCTCAAAAATTTAAATTGGTACTGATAATTATAGCTGTTGTGCTCCAGTAAATTTTAAAGAATCAGAGTTTTTGCGCCATTTGCGGGAAATAAATACTACGAAACTTTACACGAAACAAAAGATCACCAGATTAGAATTTTAAAGCGCCTTCATGGCAAATGTTAGTCATCAAACGGATAATCTTTGTTTAAATATACTTTCATGGCATCATTTATTTTATCTGATAATAATTTGATTAAGTCGGTCAGATGAAGCTCGCCAAAACTCCGGTTTTGTAGTTTTGGCCATGCCACGAAATCTAATCATCCGCGTTTGTGTCAATAGTATTGTCATGGCTCGGTTCGCACATCATTTTTTGTCCACATCATCAAAAATAATTTCCATTTTCATGTTTTTGGAAAACGACATTCATAGTACAAAAGACCGCGGATGGATAGAAGTAATCTGCGGTAGCATGTTTTCAGGTAAAACGGAAGAGTTGATCCGCAGATTGAAGCGTGCAAAAATTGCCCGGCAGCAGGTAGAGATTTTCAAACCTGCCGTGGATATAAGATACGATGAAGAAAAAGTGGTTTCTCACGATGCCAATGAAATCTTGTCTACACCAGTCCCATCTTCTTCCAACATACTTTTGCTTGCCAACAATGTTGATGTGGTTGGAATTGACGAGGCACAGTTTTTCGACAATGGACTGCCCAATGTTTGCACTGAGCTGGCACATCAGGGTTGCAGGGTTATTGTTGCCGGATTGGATATGGATTTCAAAGGAAATCCTTTTGGACCGATCCCCAACATACTCGCCATTGCTGAATACATTACAAAAGTACATGCCATTTGTGTTAAATGTGGTAACCTGGCACACTTCTCACATCGCATCATACACGGTGAAAAACTTGTGGTACTGGGAGAGAAAGAATCCTATGAACCCTTATGCAGGCGATGCTTTAAACAACAAATGAGTTCAATTTGAAATAAACACCTGATTCACTGATATTCTCCTGAAAGCAACCCTATACTTATTAAAACAAAAACCTTTTGGATAATTTTGAACAAACAGAACCGGGATTGCATTCTGTAAATAAAACATGATTTGTTTATTAACAAACCAACATAAAAATATCACCGACAAATCAACATTATTTTTACAAATGATAATTTTGCATAGCAAAACATCCAGGTATAAATTCAAATTCATTTTTTTAGCAGGAAAAATAACGCACAGCACCAATAAAATTCGTAACTTGTACGTTTAAGAACCTGAATTCAATCAATCATTGATTTCAGATTATTAATAAATTTTTACTAACCCACAAAAACAACATCAAATGAAAAGAATCAATTATTTAATCGCATTAGCAGTTATTGTTTTTGCTTTTACCAGTTGCGAAGATGAGGAATCCTTCGATATGACTGGAACCTGGACACAGGAAAAATCTGAGATTACTATTTCCTCTGGTATTCCAGGAGTCGAGGATTTTAGTTTTAGCGATGATGAACCCGTTACCGTCACTTTTAACGAGGATGGAACTGGTGAAGCAGTTTCGGAAGAGGGAACGGACAGTTTTAACTGGTCGCTGGCAGATGATAAATTAACCATCTCAGACGATGAAATGCCCCTTACCTTAACACTTACCACCATGACCGACAGCAAGGTTGTGGGCGAACAGACCCTTACCAGCGAGTTAATCCTGGCCGCCGGGTTCCTCGACCCGGAAGAAGAGGAAATGCTGGACCAATTTGGCGACTTTTCCGGTAAGATCACCCTCACACTTGTAAGATAAAATATATTTTTTCTGGTTAGTCTTTGCAAGAAAACGCCAAATACTGTGTTATCCTCATTTTTGAACCAGTCATTTACGAAATGTAAACTCCTTATTTTCAAAAATTTCGAAGGCCTTGTCTTTGATGATTTCTTATCAAAGACACAAAAAATAAGTGTTTTCTTGTTGACACCAATTATGAGATCAAAAAAGGACACATGATTCAATCATTGTGTCCTTTTTTGATCTTTAAAAGTATCATCGAATATGAATAATGCTGGAAAGCATTATGCTTTTTATTCTAAAACAGCATCAAGCAGTTTACGGGTATAATTTTGCTGTGGATTCTTATACAAAGCATCCGCCTCATTGGTTTCTACCAAAGAGCCTTTTTGCATTACCATAATTCTGTCAGACATATACTTAACCACCGAAAGATCGTGCGATATAAACACATATGTGAGATGAAAATCCTCTTTTAATTCATTGAGCAAATTGAGCACCTGTGCCTGCACCGAAACATCGAGGGCAGAAACAGATTCATCGCAGATAATAAATTCGGGGTTCAGTGCCAGGGCACGGGCAATGCAAACCCTTTGCCGTTGACCACCGGAAAACTCATGCGGATAACGGCTATAATGAGATGCTTCCAGACCTACCCTTTCCAGAAGATCCATGACCCGTTTTTTGCGGTCCTGGTCGTTTTGACCAATGCCATGTACCCTGAGTGGTTCAACAATCGCCTTTCCAATCTGAATACCTGGTGTTAAAGAGGAATAAGGATCCTGAAATATGATCTGTATCTTTGGGCGTAGCCCTCGTAATTCCTCTCTTTTCAGAGATGCCAGATTTATTCCTTTATACAATATATTACCCGAAAAAGGTTCAAACAAACGAAGCAGCGTTCTTCCCAGCGTTGTTTTGCCACAGCCTGACTCACCAACCAATCCGAGTGTTTCGCCTTTGTATATTTTAAAACTCACATCATTGATGGCATGAAAAAATTCTTTGGGTTGCCCGAGAAAATTTTTCCGGATGATATATCCCGCTTTCAGGTTTTTTATCTCCCAGAGAGGAGGATCATTGTAAATACGGTCATGTCTTTTTTTTCTTTCTTCCGGATTCTCGGACTGAAGCGCTTGAGGCGTTTTACTGTTTTCAAAATCAGAAACAACAGGAAGTTTTTGCAGTCTGACATCCAACCTTGGCCGGCAGGCAACCAATCCTTTAGCATAAGCATGTTGGGGATTACTGAGCACATCCCTGGTTAATCCCGACTCTACGATTCTCCCTTTGCGCATAACAAGCACCTTTGAAGCGACTTGTTGAATGACGCCCAGATCATGTGAGATAAACAATACACTCATTTGATGTCTTTTCTGTAACTCACGGATAAGTAATAAAATGCTTTTTTGAACGGTAACATCCAATGCGGTGGTAGGTTCATCCGCTATTAATAAAGCAGGATCACAAGATACAGCCATGGCAATCATAACCCGTTGCCTTTGCCCCCCGGAAAGTTGATGGGGATATTTTTTAAA
>CAZPVB010000234.1:0-5181 GCA_964589855.1 uncultured Bacteroidales bacterium | reverse complement strand
GTGCTGCCACCGCGAAAATCCGCTATTTTGTCACCGGATTCATAATATTCGACATGAAAGGTTAACGGAAAGATTCCTACCATGATATTGAGCCGATAATAAAAAACCGGAATTTCTGTGAAAATCCGGTTCAAAACAAAACACTATGAAGATAATTACAAGAGAATTTATTTATTTATTTAACCATGGGTAATGGTTCTTCCAATTCTTTTTCTGGTTTTATAAAGTTTTTGATCTCAAATGTATTCTTTTCAGCCAAATGGCGCTCGTAAATCTCACGGGTGTTAAATTCCTGCTGATCACAAATTATTTCCTGTTTTGTAATGACTACGATCTGTTGATCAGTTGATACTTTCATACGAAAAGATTCAAAGTTATTTGCCATTCCTGAAAAAACAATTCCTAAAGTGAAAATTGCAGTAAGAGATATTTTTATCGTTTTCATCATTTTCGGGTTTTATATGGTTTAATAATTTTTTATTTGCTTATTCCTTAACCATCTCCATGCCAAAACACACAATGTGCTGATTTACTTTAATCTAAAACAGAATCTTGATTTTTACATTATTCGTTTTCCCCAAAGATGTACGATAATGGAGATCAAGTGTACGCTGGCGAACAACTTCAAATCAAAACCTCCCCTGCACAAAAAAAAGCAGATCCACTGTGAAGATAGATCTGCCTGTTTAAAATGTTTGTGCTATAATCTTATTTTTCCAGTTCATTCAATGCGAAAGCATAAGCACCAAGAGCTACTGATTTACTGGCTCCAAGATGAGAAACTCCAATCCCCGATCTTTTTTGTGGATCATATGCCACCGTGCGATCAGAAAAGGGAACTTTGATATGTGTGAGATCACCTTTCACGAAATCAACAAACTGATCTGGCTGTTCAAGGTTAAAAACCTTCATCACCAATCGCGGAATTGTTTTGCCATTGCGATTGGCAATGTTTGAATTTAACTGAAGAAGCATTTCCGGGAAAAACAGATCCCATCCGTTTGAAATCCCCCCTCCTATTACCACAGGGGCATCAAAAAGGGTAATAACATCTGCCAATACACTGCCGAGTGCATAACCCAGTTTTTTGAAGGAATCTTTTGCTGCTTGTTGATCCCCTTGCTTTTTACCTTTCGCAATTTGATAAATATCCAGGGGAGTTAATTGCCGGTTTCTCCATTTCTCAGCACAACTATTCATATATTCCAGTGATATGGCACGTGCACTGATACTTTCTTCGGCAAAACTACCCTGCAGCAGGCTGTTTCTCATGAGCCAAACCTCGCCGGCAGCGCCATTATCTCCCAAAATAAGTTCACCATTTCTAACCAAACCACCTCCAAATCCAGTACCCAGCGTAATACCAATGAGGTTTTTGAATTTTCTGCTACTCCCCGTTTTCTCAAGTTCTGCATTAATTTTTGGAAGCAATCCATAAGCATATTCACCATATGCAAAGAGATCGCCATCATTATTAATAAATACGGGTACCTTGAATTTTTCTTCCAGCATATTGCCCAATGCCACCCCTCCGCGAAACGCAGGTAGATTTCCCAAATCGCCAATAATTCCGTTGACATAATCTGCTGGTCCGGGAAAGGCGAAACTGATGGCAGCAAAAGGTTCATTCAGTTGTTTCGCTATTTTTTCGAATCCGTTTATAATGGTTTGGAGGCATAAATTCAAATCATGACCATTGGATGGGAGGTGAACAGGTGCAACAATTTCCCGGGCACTTTGTATGGCAGTGAAAACAAAATTAGTACCCCCCGCATCGAGTGTTAATACGATCTTTTCTTTTGGATGATTTTTCATAATACATTTAGTGTAAGATATCCTGATTTACCATTTTACCAGATATCATTAATATCTGGTAAATTTTTGAATCTTTTGATTTTATACTACTTTTTTACAACCCTTATCGCAACAAATAAAATATAAATAATACAAGCAGCTGGTACTAAAAATCCCATTTGTACATTGATATCGGCTACTGCCCCTGTTAAAGGAGGAATTAAGGCACCACCCACAATAGCAGTAATCATCAATCCTGATAATTCATTGGTGCGCTCCGGAAGCGAATCAACCGCGATAGAAAAAATAAGTGGAAAAATATTGGCGAAACCCAGACCGATCATAAAAATTCCGGCAAAAGCAAAAGCAGGACTACCAAAAAACATCATCACCATCCCCAAACCGGAGAGCAAAACTGAAACAATCAGGAATTTCCCTGCTTTCACGAAACGAAGAACAAAAGCACCACCCAATCGACCGATAAAAATGGGCAGGAAGAACAATCCCCAGGCCAGCCACAATCCAAAATCACCAATGCCGTAAACCTGATCCATAAGAATGGGGATTTGTGCACTCATAGAAACTTCTGCACCTACATAAAGAAAAATACCAAACACCATCATAAACACAAAGGGTTTTCCCAGCAATTTAAAACTGGAAGCCAGGTTTACGGGTTCACGGTCTTCGCTTTTCTTCTCTTTGATGTTGAGCGTATTCACCCAGATAATGGTGATAAGAATGATAAGAGCAAACAAAGGAAACAGGATTGTCCAGTCCAGTCCAAACCAAACAGCAACCGCAGGAGGAATCAAAAACCCGAAAGAAGATCCTATTGCTTTCACAGCCTGCCCCAATGATAGGTTACTGGAGTATTGTCCTTCTTTAGAAACATCGCGCATAATTGGGTTTCCTGCCACCTGCAGAATAGTAGCACCTGCACCCAGCATGAAAATGGAAACAAACAAGGCATACAATTTGGTGGTGGATTCTGCCTCAAATTCAGGGATCGGTCCGTACATGCCAAAGAGGATTGGGATGATCAGACCTGCCAGGGCAATGGTCAAGCCCAGTGTCAGGACGAACTTCTTTCCTTTTTTATCCTGAAAAACCCCCATGGGGATAGACAACACACCAAACATGATGAAACCACTTGTTGTCATCAATGAAGCCACAAAATTTGAAACTTCAAAGGAATCCTTTACCAGTGATACAAGCGGACCCACAACATCGCCAAAGCCCATAGCCAGGAATGCTAAAAAAATCGGAAACGTTTTATTCTTTGCCATAATTTTAAATAGTTTTAACAGATGACTCTCTAATTAATATATCTACAGGTAATATAACTTCCCGCTCTTTTGCAGGGATTTCTTTCTTATCGATCTGTTTCATCAGCAATTCAAAGGCTTTCTCACTGATCCTTTTTACGGGCTGTTCAATAGCCGAAACAGTGGGTTGGGTAAAACTAAAATACAAAACATCGTCAAAACCGATCAGTGCAATGTCCCGTGGTACTTGCAGCGAAAGTTTTCTGAGATAGCGCAAACAGGTAGATGTTAGATTATTGTTCATGGTAAAGATTGCCCCGGGCATCTCCCCCAATTGATAAAGACGCTGTAAACTTTCCTTTACAGTTTGCTCTATATCCTCAAAAGGGGCACTGATTTTAAAATGCTCAGGTACGGTAAGTCCTGCATCTTTCATGGCAGAATCAAAACCCTTAATTCTGTTGCTGATGGTTGATATGTGTTCTGGACAAATGGCGATATAAGCAATTTTGGTGATTCCCTGTGTGATCAGGTGCCGGATGGCCATACGGGCACCGCCGTAATTATCAACCGACACGCTGGGAGAAAGTAAACCCTCAAAAGTTCTGTCGATAAGTACATGCGGCATTCCCATTTTGATAAGATCATTAAAAAAATCAGGCGTTTCCTGACTGGTAGAAATGATCAGTCCTTCTATCTTTCTTTCACGCAAAATACTGATCTGTTGCAGCTCTTTTTCAATGATTTCGTCAGTACTGCAAATCACCACATTGTATCCTTTGTTCCAGGCATAATCTTCAATATTTCTGGCAATGCGGGCAAAAAAACGGTTCGAGATATCTGAAACGATCAATCCAAGGGTATTGGTTTTTCCTGTCCTGAACCCCCGGGCCAACACATTGGGTTGATAGTTCATTTCTTTGACTTTCTTCCTCACCTTTGCCTGTGTATCCTTACTGATACCTTGCTCATCAGCCTTATCATTGACGACCAGAGAAACTAAAGTTTTAGAAACCCCCAAACTTTTGGCAATATCAGCGATGGAAATTTTTTTCGGCATTTATTGTTTTTTTAGGCAGATGCAAATATAAAAATATTATCTAAACCGATTTAGAAAAAAAACCATATAATCAATAAGTGAGTCCACTCTAAAAAGTAAATTATCCACAGATTAGACAGATTTATACATATGCTAAATGCTGATATTCATTTATTTTAAAAACAGATAATGAACACAGGTTTGCCGAAAACAAGTTTTCGGATTGGAATCATGAGTTCTTACTTTAATTTTTTTTCAATAATACTTTTAGTTAGGTTAAAACCTTGTACTCATCTCCAGGTTAAAATGATAAGGCATGCATGTGTTTTTATTAAGAAAGAGTTGGTGGAAGAAACGTCGCCTTCAACATCTCTTCAAAAAACATTGTTAAATCTGCATTTATTTGCAATTCTTATCAAAAAAATATTTTTTTCTGCCCGTGAAATAGTTTAATTTTGAGGAATGAGTTTAAATGAGCATTAGATGTATAAAGTAGTTTTTTATACGTCTGGAAATAAAAAATAGACGAATGCAACAACCTGTTTTTCCAACATCGATTGTAAGATTGGCACAAATAGTAATATAATCCTACCCTAAAGTTTACAAACAATTCATCAGGAAAATACGATATGCTTAGTGTGGTTTTGTGTGAAACATGGGTCTGGTTACCAATGATCACCTGCCAATCAGATTTCTCTTTTTTATCATACTCAAAAATTCATGATTATCTATTTTCAACAAAATACGAAACGCCAGCAAGAACTTATTTTTAGATGACCCCTCTCTCTCATCAAAAAACCAAAACAAGAAGCCAAATGCAAACACATATGTTACGTTTCATTCAATCCACATCCTATGTTTTTATCCTGTTGCTTTTGTCAGCAGGATGGCAAAAAGAAGCTTGGTGCTCTAACCAAAGTGAAATCAATATTTTATCAGATCAGTTCTCTGCGCTGGCCCTTATTCCCAATCAGGAACAGGAAAGTTTTCAGGATAAAGCTTGCGCTGATGTTACCATTTCCGATGAACAGACCATTTGCTACAACACAATCCCCGATCCGCTTACTTCCGTTGTTACTGACA
>CAZPVB010000233.1:0-5211 GCA_964589855.1 uncultured Bacteroidales bacterium | reverse complement strand
AAGCATCCCAAACACATATGTTTTTGCAGTAAAAAATCAATTTAGAAATTTAAGTAGTAGGTAAAATAACAAACCGAATTCATGCCCCATTTTTTTAATCATTTCTGATTTGATTTCATCATAATGCTTCTCCATAAATGTTTTTTTAATGGTGAATTTAAACCAATAATTATACATTTAAGAATAATAAATCACTACAAAGGAGAGAAATTTGGATGGAATTTTTGTTCTGGAAGTATTAGATTAGACGTAATGATTGAAAATACAAGTGTCTAACTTAGTGTCTAAAAAAAGAAAAACCCCTGATTTGCAGGGGTTTAAAGTGTTTTAAAGCGGTCCGGACGGGACTCGAACCCGCGACCCCATGCGTGACAGGCATGTATTCTAACCAACTGAACTACCGGACCAATATGTGAAAGTACATTTTTTATTATTTTGCTTCCTCTAAAGCGATGCAAAGATAATTAAGATTTGTAAACTGGCAAAAAAAGTTTCTCTTTTTGTTGTTTTTACTGCATGTTTCTTTTTTTATTTCAATAATCATGTGCACCCTGCTGATAATTAGTGATATGTGAAGTCGATCTTCTTAAGATCTAATTCTGAATGCCCGTATGAAAACAAGTATTTCTCTCGTTTATCAAATTAAAAATACGGTTATTATGAAAAAAACATGCTTGCAAGTCAGTCACAGGTATTTTTTAATCATTAAAATATCGGGCAATCAAATTCATACTCCCTCTTCCTCCACCCAAAAACCATTTCCGTTCTCCAGTTGGTATTTTACGATGCCGGTTCCTTTGGCGTAGTATACACTTTTTACATCATTGGCAGAAAAGGTTTTGTCAAATTCTATTTTCAGGATGGTATCGTAAATTGTACCGCCAATGTCAGTTTGTTTCAGAATGTCTACCCTGGCGTTTTTCTCTCTGCACTTTTTTGTTACAAAATCGTAGGTGGATGATTTGTGGTTGTGAGAATTTGTATTGGTTACTCTTAACTTAAGATAAAATCCATCGGCATCGTTTCCCGAGCCCTGTATATCTACCATAAAATGAAGGGGCGATAGAGATGTATTATACTGAACTGAAAAATAGGTGCTTCCGTAGGTATTGCCGCAATCATCTTCAACAATATCATCCCAGTGATGGGTGTTCCATGCACTCATGGTCAGGGTCTGACTCATACCGTAAGGATCGACAAGGGTTTTATAGATAATGCTGTCAGGTGCATACCACAACTTGATTTCTTCTGTCCTTCGATCCAGTTCTTCGATATCCAGACAATCCTCTTCAAAACATCCTGAGAAGGCTATTGCCAAAAGGATCATGATCAAACTATTTTTTAACGAAATATTTTTCTTCATTTGACATTTTTATTTGCAAAAGCCCATCTGTTTTGTTGTAGAAAACTTTTTGGGGTTGTATCAGGTTTGTATCCGCCAAATGATTTTCGGCGATGTATATATCCTCAAAGGCAAAACCATTGATGGTGAGTGTGTCGAGGTCGGGCTGATCATGAATGAAAAACTCAAAATATGTTCTGTTGATTTCCATCATCAGAAAAGGATAGAAGTCGTAAGGGGTGATCGTAGCAGAAATATAAAATTCAGGAATATCGCTTTCCATTTTGACTTCCTTTACCTGAAAAGAATCATAATTCTCTCCGCAGTGCGACACTTCAGTTTTCCTCATTTCCAGGAGGTCAGAAACAGTATTCAATTCAAAACTGTACCCGTTGGAATGCTCAAAAGCGATGAACTGTCCTACATGGTAGGGGATAAGGTTCTTCTCCTCCTCAGAAAGATAGAATCTGTCTGTTTCAATACTTTCAGGACAACAAGCCGTTAAAAGGAAAACCATGATCAGTAAAAAAGAAAATCTATGCATGGGTCTTTGAAAATAGAAATGTTTAATTTCTGAAATGCAAGGATGATGATCAAACAAACCGATAATCAAAATAATGGGTCAAAATTACTAAAAAAATATGTGAGATGTTTGTATTTATGATGATTGTTTTTCTTAAGGGAATGTTTAGGCATTATAAATAGTTAGCAGGGAAAAACAATGAGTCTACCCCGAAATCTTGTTTTCGGCAAATGGGTATTCATTTTCTGTTTTTAAACCCACTGATTATCAGTATTTAGTATCTGTGTAAACCTGTGTTAATCTGTGAATAATTGACTTTTTAGAATGGGCTCAACAATGCATTCATTCTTTTGAATTTCAAACAAAAGTCTGTGAGAAATGAATCTCTTATCAGGAATTTGTTGCAAATTTGAACGAAATTGCACATTGACGCGTTTTAAGTTTGTTTTAAAAAAGAAAACGATAACAAATCTAAGTCGAATACGTTAAAAGATGAGATTTGATTCGTTTGCAGCCGATTGTCCTGGTTACTGTACAGTAGAGTAGCAAATTCATTTTTAGGGGTTTTTCATGAAAAGAAAGTACAATTGATAACCTTTCTATGACAAAAAATGAGTTACGAATGAAATCCCGGATGATTATTTTGAAGGCGACATCATTCAGCAATCGGCCTTTTTACTGCAAGAACTAACTAAACTATAATACAATTATTCACCTAATTAACTTATTGATTATGAGCAAAATATTTAAAGTTTCTTTGTCTGTGTTAACATTTTTACTGGTATTAGGATCATCACTTCCTGTTCAATCATCTCAGGATCGCATGGATGTGGTTGGTCGTTGGGATCTTACAATTGTAATTGAAGACGATGATTTGGAAAGACTGGGACTGTTTCGTCATGGATTGATGTCAGATGATGGATTTCCGGGTTGGCTGGAAGTAAGAAAATCAGGTTTTTCTACCCTTACTGGTTATTATGTTGGTTATGAAGGGAGTGCACGTCCTGTTTCAGAGGTTCACTATAAAGCCGATGAGCAGAAATACCATTTTACCATTCCACCCCAATGGATGGATATTGAAGATATATATATTGAATTTACACTGGAAGATGATCAACTCAAAGGTGTGAAAACTCTGGATGGAAACAGACTTCAGTTTACGGGTGTAAGAGCGCCTGATTTGGTAAGAGAAAATCCACCGGTTTGGGGTAGTCCGAAAAATCTGCTGGATGATAACCTGCAGCGGTGGGTCATTCCGGAGAACAACAAGTTTGTGATGGAAAATGGTGTACTGGTAAATCAAGAAGTGGGTGGAAACCTTGTCACCAAGGAGAAGTTTGATGATTTTAAGCTCAGTATTGAATTCAGGTATCCGGAAGGAAGCAATAGTGGCATCTACCTGCGGGGGCGCTATGAGGTGCAGATTGAAGATAACTATGGTCTTGATCCCACAGACCTGACGATCGGTGGCATATATGGTTTTATCGAACCCGCTGTAAATGCAGCAAAAAAAGCAGATGAATGGCAAACCTATGAGATCACCCTGGTGGGAAGACATGTTACAGTGGTGCAAAATGGCATTGAAGTAATATCCAACAGACCCATACCAGGCATTACTGGCGGTTCGCTGGACAGCAACGAAGGCGAACCCGGTCCCGTCATGGTTCAGGGAGACCACGGTCCGGTGGAATTCCGTAAGTTTGTGATCACTCCGGCACTGTAAGATTATTTTTCAGGTTCAATCACACTCTGTATAGTTGTCTCACCGGGTTGCAACCCGGTGAGACTTTATTTTATCCGGAATCTACTCGGATATATGTCACACTGCCTTATGTAAATATGTCAAGGCGCTTGTTCTTTCCGAAAATTATTCTCTTTCCAGGTCATTTTTATCGAGATGGGATATTGGTAAAATATTTTTGATAAGCAGAGGTCTGGTATTGCCTCATTTTAAAATTCACGTCAGGATTTCCCTCAGGAAAAGTGTGCTGAATCAAAACCCACTTCATTGTTATGTATTATGCTTGCTATGTGGTTTATTAATCCGCTTTCAGACTAGCCCTCTGTGGGTATTGGTGGCTAAGATATTGTTTCCATCATCCTTTCTTATGATTTCTTCTTGTTCCAACTTCATTTTGCTATTAAATAGTTTCTTTTTGTGTTATACATTAGCAAGTACCATCTTTTACCGGGCTCAGTTAAGAAAGAATGACTGACCAATGTTTCCACAAAGGGTTGCTTCTCTATAAACGGATGCAATAGTTTTTCAATCCGGCTTTCTGCAATCAATTCCAAATTGAAGATGTCTTTTATGTCTGCCCCTATATTTCTTTGCTGCAAATGTATTGGTTTCTGTGGTACACATGACTGAAATCATGTATTATAAAAATTTCCGATTGGGTTTCTTTATTGTCGTTTAATAAATTTACTGAAGTCATATTATTTTCTCTTTTAAATGTAAACTTCCCCTTAGAAATCTGCATTCAAATTTTTTTCATAAAAAATAAACTATTTGCATGTAGTTATTATAAAAAACATATCTTTGCATTATCCTTTTTTTCCAAACCATTACCAGGCGACGCTGGGTTATAACCGGCAAAACCTTGTTTCTCATAAGGATCAAAGCTCATTACCAATTACTGATTATTGCCACGTTTTCTATCAAGACAGCTGTCATGTCTTCATGAATACGTCCAGCGTTGCCTGGATTTTTGGTTTTTTTTTATGTAAGTGCCACAATCGTTTGCGTCTGCAAAATTGTAGCCAGTAATGGAGAAAAAGTGAAATATTGTAATCTGATCTTCTCTTATTCTGTTTATTTATTACCTTTTTCTTCCCGGAAAATTTACTTTTCTTTTTACAGTGTCTAATACAGATTTCCCATCCTATTTAAAATCATTTGTTTTTTATTGTATCCCTTTATCCATTTGATTAATTTTGCCTTGCATTTGCAACGTAACCTCAAATTTGGTCAAAATGGTTTTTTTCTTCGGGGATAACTCCCAAAAAGTGATTGCTGTTGGTGCAATCAACTCCCTTTCCCAGACTGATATTGCCAAACTTCAATGGCTCTTCAATGATGCCAACCTTCTAAACCTGAACTCTGTAAAAGGATATTTTGCAGGACCCCGCAGGGAAATGATCACTCCCTGGAGCACCAATGCTGTTGAGATTGCCATGAATATGGGCATTCAGAATATTCAACGGATTGAAGAATTCTTTGCTGTTGCTCATGATCATGTTGAATTTGATCCCATGCTTCAGCAGTTGTACAACAGTCTTGACCAGGATATTTTCACCATTCATCATCAACCGGAGGATATTTTATACATTGACGACATCAAAC
>CAZPVB010000232.1:0-5370 GCA_964589855.1 uncultured Bacteroidales bacterium | reverse complement strand
TAGAGCACATCCCTTTTAAGGATGGGGTCCTGGGTTCGAACCCCAGCCAAGTCACAAAAAACCTGCACTTATTGCAGGTTTTTTTGTTTCCATCCATCTCATCTTCTGTTTTGCTGTTTGAAATACATTCAATTACCCATCATTGAAATCATTTCTATAAATAATCAAAAACATTGCACAAACAAACCCCTCAAAAGATTGTTAGATTCATCGTTGTAATCATCACTTAGCTTAGTCAAGAACAGGAAATATTTACATCAATCTTTTATAGAATTATGACAGCAATCAACAAATACAGTAAACTGATAACACAGGACGACAGTTTGCCCGCCGCTCAGGCAATGCTTTATGCCATAGGCATGAACGAAAAAGATCAGAGAAAAGCACAGGTAGGCATTGTAAGTACAGGATTCCAGGGAAATCCATGTAATATGCACCTCAATGACCTGGCAACGCTTGTAAAGAAACAAGTAGATCAACACCCTGAACTTTATGGTCTGATCTTTCATACCATTGGTGTAAGTGATGGAATTACCAACGGTACAGAGGGCATGAAATACTCCCTGCCATCGCGCGAGATCATTGCCGATTCTATAGAAACAGTTGTGAGCGCGCAGTTCTATGATGCGGTGATACCTATTGTGGGGTGCGACAAAAACATGCCTGGCGCCATCATAGCTATGGGCAGGCTCAATCGCCCTGCGATCATGATGTATGGCGGTACAGTAAAAAAAGGGAGTTGGAAAGAACAGGATCTGAATATTGTTTCTGCCTTCGAAGCTTATGGAGAGAGGATGAAAGGCAATATATCAGATGAAGATTATAAAGGCATTATCCAAAACAGCATTCCTGGAGCAGGTGCCTGCGGAGGTATGTATACTGCCAATACCATGGCGGCAGCCATTGAGTGCATGGGGCTTAGTTTACCTTACTCTTCCTCTAATCCGGCTGTAAGTCCTCAAAAACAAAATGAGCCGGAATTGCTGGCACAAGCCATTAAAAATATTCTTGAAAAAGATATCAAACCACGCGATATTATGAAACGTAAGTCCTTCGAAAATGCCATTACGCTTATCATGGCACTTGGAGGATCAACCAATGCTGTCATACATCTCCTTGCCATGGCAAAATCCGTAGATATCAACCTTACCCTTGACGACTTTCAAACCATTAGTAACAGGGTTCCTTTTCTTGCTGATCTGAAACCCAGTGGCAAATATCTCATGGAAGACCTGCATGAAAAAGGGGGAATTCCTTCAGTAATGAAATATTTACTGAAAGAAAATATGATTGACGGCAACTGCCTTTCCGTTACTGGTAAAACCATCGGAGAGAACCTTGAAGCAGTTCCGGAACTGGAAAAAGGACAAAAAATCATTTTTCCCGTTTCGCAGCCTATCAAAAAAACCGGACACATTCAGATCCTTTATGGAAATCTGGCAGAGAAAGGCGCAGTGGCAAAAATTACGGGCAAAGAAGGAGAAATATTCAAAGGCCCGGCAAGAATTTTTGAAGATGAGCATACAGCAACGGAGGGAATCAGATCAGTTGTACAACCCGGAGATGTGATTGTGATACGTAATAATGGACCCAAAGGCGGACCTGGAATGCCTGAAATGCTCAAACCTACAGGTGCAGTAATGGGTGCCGGACTTGGCAAAGAAGTAGCACTAATAACCGATGGTAGATTTTCAGGTGGATCTCATGGGTTTGTGGTAGGACATATTACCCCCGAAGGATATGAGGGAGGTTTGATTGGTTTGCTGAAAGATGGCGATATAATTACCATAGATATCACCAAAAACCGCATTGATGTTGATATAACAGAAGAAGAGACAGAAAAACGAAGAAAAGAATGGAAAAAACCGGAAAAAGAAGCACCAGGCGGGATGTTGAAAAAGTATCGTCAACTGGTTGCCTCTGCCTCCGAAGGTTGTATAACGGTGTAAATCAACAGAAAGAAATCAGATATTTCTTTTAAGTAATGAATGAATTTGAATTGCTTACCCTGGAGTTGCCTCCTCTTGAATAGTTTTGCTATTGATAAGAAGCCATCAACAGTTCAATATCCTGGTGTGGTAGATTAAAATGTTCACCAATATGTTGGTTGGTAAGTGTCCCGTTGAAAATATAAACACCCTGCCGGATTCCGTTATCCTGTTGCAGAAGGTTTACAATACCTCCCGACTCTCCTATATTGAGTAATATCGGCACAAAAAAGTTACTAATGGCATATGAAGCAGTGTGAGGTACCCTTGAAGCTATATTTGGGATACAATAATGGGTTACATCATGTTTCACAAAAACCGGTTCGTCGTGGTTGGTTACCCGTGAAGTTTCCACACATCCGCCCTGATCAATACTTACATCAATAACGATCGATCCGTACTTCATTTGCTGTACCATAGTTTCATCCACCACTACCGGTGCCCGTCCGCCCGGTGAGTGAATGGCACCAATAACCACATCGGCAGTTTTCAGTGCTTTTGCCAGCACTTTGGGCTGAATAATACTTGTAAATATTCTTGTATTTAAATTGTTTTGCAGTCTTCGAAGCCGGTAAATAGAATTATCAAATACTTTTACCATAGCACCAAGACCCATAGCAGCCCTTACAGCAAACTCGCCCACGGTTCCGGCACCAATAATGATCACCTCAGTTGGGGTAATCCCTGAAAATCCTCCAAACATGCGTCCTTTTCCATATTTTTTATCACATAAATACTCGGCAGCGATCAGAATAGAAGTGTTACCTGCAATTTCGCTCATGCTTCTCACCAAGGGGAAGGTGTTGGTTTTATCTTTTATGAGTTCAAAAGCCACGGCATTGATTTTTTTGGCCATCAAAGATTTGAAATAACCTGACGACTGCACCGGAAGTGTAATGGTAGAAATAAGTGTTTGCCCTGAATTCATCAGTTTGATCTCTGCCGGTGTAAGGGGTGCGATTTTAAGAATGGTGTTGGCTTTGAAAACATCTTCTGTATCATAAACAATTTGCCCCCCGGCTTCACTGTATTCCTGATCAGAAAAATGGGCATCAACACCAGCATCTTTTTCAATAAGCACTCTGTGCCCGTTTTGGGTCAAAATATTCACCCCTTCGGGTGCCAGCGGAATTCTTTTTTCCTGTAAACTCGTTTCCCTTGGTATTCCAATAGTCAATGGGTTTTTTCTTTTTCTCACTTCCAGCGTTTCTTCCTGAGGAAGCAATTTGCCCGACGAACTGAAAAACATGTACTCCTGACTTCTCTGATTCATAACCGATTATTTTATTATTCTTTTATTCTTCGCTTTTCAAGTGTCGTTGTTTGCCATATTCGTAAAGATACAACTTCTGGCAATCTTCCGGCAAAAGGTTTTCAATTTTCCCGGGCCACTCCACGAAACAATAGTTACCACTAAAAAAATACTCTTCATACCCCATATCCATTGCCTCTTCCATTTTGTTTATTCTGTAAAAATCGAAATGATATACAATACCTTTTTCCAGGGTTTGGTATTCATTTACAATTGAAAAAGTTGGACTTGTAACTGTATCTAAAACTCCTAAATAGTTGCAAAGACCTTTTATAAGGGTTGTTTTGCCTGCCCCCATCTCACCGTAAAAAGCGAAAACTCTTTTGCGGGGGTAAGTCTTGAGCACTTTTTGAGCAACAATAGCGATCTGATTCTCGCAGAAAATTTCTGAAACCATGTTTTATTTTGCTTTCAGCACCACAAAAGGCAATAACATCTCCTCAAGGGATATCCCTCCGTGTTGAAAACTGTTTTTATAATAGTTGACGTAATAATTAAAGTTATTGGGATATGCAAAAAAATGATCTTCCCTGGCAAAAATATAACTGGAACTCAAATTCGTACGTGGGAGGTAGATATCTTTGGGATTTCTGACTTCAAAAACCTCGCTGGCATTGTACTGTAAATTTCTACCTGTTTTATACCTAAGGTTTGTATTGGTATTTTTATCACCTACTACTTTTGTTGGAGAGGAAACTTTGATAGATCCATGATCGGTCGTTAAGATAATATTGATCTTCTTTTCCTGCAAAAATCTAATGATCTCAAATAAAGGAGAGTGAGCAAACCAGGATAGCGTCAGCGACCGGTATGCTGTTTCATCATCAGCCAATTCCTTGATCACCTCCATATCTGTGCGGGCATGCGAGAGCATATCTACAAAATTATAGACCAGTACATTCAGATCTTTATTAAGATAATTATTCAATGTCTCCAGTAATTTTTTTCCTGCCGTAAGGTTGAGTATTTTATGATAATGAAAGGGAATTACAGACCCAATGCGTTTCATTTGTTCGCTCAGCAGTTCAAATTCATACTGGTTGCGGGTACCCTCGTCACCCTCTCCAACCCAGTATTGAGGAAATCTTTTTTCAATTTCGGAAGGCATTAATCCGGCAAAAAGTGCATTGCGCGAGTATTGAGTAGCTGTGGGCAATATACTGTAAACAATCTCTTCATTTACAACCCGATAATAATTCTCAATAGTAGGCTGGATGATCTTCCACTGATCAAAACGCAGATTATCAACCAGGATCAGAAAATATTTTTCGTTATTTTGAAGCAAAGGAGCAACCTTTTCACGAAATACGATATGAGAAAGCAGGGGCCGTTCCTCTGCATTACCACTTAGCCAATCTCTGTAATTTTCTACCACAAATTTGTAAAATACAGTATTTGCTTCTGATTTTTGCATTTTCAGGATCTCTTTTAACCCCTGATCCTGGGTTTTATCAAGTTCCAACTCCCAATAAATCATTTTTCGGTAAATATTTTCCCATTCTTCAAGATCTGGTCTGTCGCTGATCTCTAAACTTATCTGCCTGAATTCCTGCTGATATCCCATGTTGGTTTTTTCACTGATCAGCTTTTTGTTTTCCAGATTTTTCTTGATTGAAAGCAATATCTGATTAGGGTTAACAGGTTTGATGAGGTAATCAGATATATTGCTGCCAATGGCTTCGTTCATGATCGACTCTTCTTCACTTTTCGTGATCATTACTACCGGCAACCCGGGTTGCTTACTCTTAATATCTGCTAATGTTTCCAGACCTGATAATCCGGGCATGTTCTCATCTAAAAAAACAATATCAAAACTATCCGCATAAACCTTATCAAGTGCCTCATCACCGCTTTTGGCCACAGTAACATCATATCCCTTTTCTTCCAGGAAAATGATGTGGGGTTTCAGAAGATCAATCTCATCATCTGCCCATAATATTTTTATACTCATAATACTACTTTTTTCTGATATTCATTCACTTATCATCCTTTACCTAATTCGCAACCAACCGATTTTCATCTGTTCATAATTTGATTAAGTCGGTCAGATGGAGCTCGCCAAAACTCCGG
>CAZPVB010000231.1:0-5389 GCA_964589855.1 uncultured Bacteroidales bacterium | reverse complement strand
CGCTGGGCCGGTAAATGCCCTCCAATGTTCCTGTTTCACTGGTAAACTGTATATCTCCCAGGGAGAAAAAAACCAGTGAAGCTGCTACGGTTTGTAAGGCATCAATCCTGGTGTATCCACTAAGATACGACAAGTTAATATCTGGTACCAGGGTTCTTAACCATGGAGTATAATTAGCGGCAAGTGCCATTTCCTGCTCTGCAAAAGCATACTTGGCAGGATTCCAATGCATGGAATTGGCATCAGGACGACTGGATACTCCTGCATCACCCATGGCACCTGCACGTGCATCGGGTGCTATCATTAAAAATGGTACTGCTGTGGTAATGGTATTTACCTGATCCTGACCCAACAAATCTCCGTAATCGGCATCATCTGATTGTGAAAAAACAGGAAGGGTAAACATAACTGCCGTCAATGCAATGAACAATAGTGGTTTTTTCAATTGTATTTTCATGTGTTGATCATTTGTTATAAAAAACTCGTTGTTGCGTGTTGAAGAATGTTTTTTTCCGTATGTGAATAATCTTCTGTGCTAATCCTTTTTTCTTTAAAGTCTCTTTCAGTCTGCTTTTTGTGGTGTTTGTCTTTTTACAAAACCAACAGAAACTTTTGTTTTTGTTGATGTTTCAACTTTTATTCTGAAGTCAAAAGCGTGATTTTTTTAGTTAAAAAACAAGCAAACCTACATTTTTTTTTTGAGTTAGCAGTAAAAAAACTACGGACATGAAAAACATTGCGGATATTACTGCCTGTTTTGTGAAAAATTAAAACGCACTTCATTTTAGGTTATTGCCTGTATGATCTTTAAAAAATCTGTTATACCAAAACTAAAAAGCAAACAGGTTGTTTTACACGTTTTTAAAATATTAACAACTTCATTTCCCCAACGATCTTTTTGGGTGATTCGGTTATGGAAACGAATCCTATTTTTTGCATGGATGTTTTTTTTAGGGTACTGGCTTTTACTGAGTTTTTGATGATAAACGCTACTCGCGCAAAATGATTAGTTTTTCGTTTTTTTGTATTTCACCATCGTTTTCTGTAGATACCCTCACCCTGAAAATATAGATGCCGTTTTCCAGTAACGTGCCTCCTTCATCGCGCCCGTCCCATTCAATAGGAGGGATGTTAAATCCTGATGCATAAATATTGGATTCTATGGATTTTACCAATTGTCCGTTGAGGCTGAAGATCTCAATTTGCACCAGCATTTCAGTAGCGGGTTTATTATGATCAAAAATAAAACTCGTGTTTTCACTGAATGGGTTGGGAACATTCACCAGCTTTTCGATATTGATTCCAGGTGCAGCATCCACCACAAATTCTATTGTTTCAGATGAAACATTGTTCAGTGCGTCCCATGCTCTTAGTTCCAGGGTATATGTGCCTTTCCTGAGATTATGGAAGGGGTATATCACAATTCCCTCGGTAAAATTATTTTTGCGTGTTTGGTAATAGTTGTTAAGGATCACTGGGTCTCCTGTATCGTTATTCAAAAAAGCAACAATATCATGTCCTATTTGCCCGGTGGTATTGATGCCACTTTCATCAGACAAATGAGCAATTAATAAAGGGTTTGGACTTGTTTTTCCGCCGCTCACAAAATTTTCGTTATCCATAAAAACATTGATTTCAGGGCCGGAAGTATCTGTTATTTCTTCGGAGGAGGTGCCTGTAACAACAAAATCATCATAATAGCCACAACCATCAATCGCATGTCCGTCATCAAAATAATAGCTGATCTTGCCCTGTCCGGTAGTGTAGGTAATGTCCTTGGGTACAATAAATGAAAATTCGAATTCCCCCTGTTCTACAGATGCCATGCCTTTAAAGATTGTTCTGTTCTGGAGATTGAACTCAGATTGTGAACTTCCGGGATCATTGGCAAGGGTTTTTAGCGTAGAGGTTTTGTCATACAAAGTGGGAAAGATCACGCCTGAATAATCTTGTGCTTTGGTTCCCTGAGGGGTGTGTATCTCACCTTTAATCGTTACTTTTTGCAGGGCACTGATGGTATCGGGTATTTCAGTGGTTGTGGCTTTGTATTTGGGATATGCCATTTGCATGGAAGGGTCGCCGAGCAATACGAAGTTTTTTAGTGTACCGGCAGAGCTGCTTTCCACTTTTGATATCCTGATAAGATCACCCAGGCGGGGCAGTTCTCCGTTTTCCATGGTTACGAAAGCGTTGCGCATAAAAGCATCGTTGAGGGTAAAGTTACTGTGCGAATAAGCCAACCGGGTAGTGGTGAAAAGCGCCGAGGCACCACCGTCTGGTTTCAGAAATACCCTTACTCCTGCAGAAAGTTCATTGGCATCGGGTTGGTCAAAGCTGCTGAATTCACAGGTAGCTGTCATAAACACCGGTAAATTGTAAAAATTGTTCCACGACAGAATATCTTCAAAAGTAAGTATCCTTTCGTGTGCCAAACCGTTTACTCCTCCATGCCCGATATAATTGATCAGCAATGCCCCCTGATTCATCCGGTTGTTAATGGCATTGTTTACCTCAGGGTACCTCGATCCACCGGCAAGGGTTTGCTGCTGATAAGCATCCAGGTAAATTTTTTCGACGTTGAATACAGGGTGTGATTCATCAAGGTATTTGGCAATTCGTTCGGATTGATTGAGGTGAATATTGGAATCTTCATCGTCGCCAATAAGTGTTATTCTGTTACGCCAGTCGGCATAGTTAGATATAACTCCGGCAAAACGGGGGTCATTGGCGCCTGGTTCCAGTCCTTCGATACGTTGATTGTACCGGATCAATTTGTCTACAACAAAACGCGCTTCGTCGGGTGTACGTACCGGCAACCTGCCTATGCCCAGATCGATAGCACCAAGAGCATCTTCTCCTTCATGATCATCAAGCAACCCGAAGAAATCATCTGTAATATAAGAAGAGGAAGGATTAAAAGATTCCAGGGTTTGAAAGGTAGGTATGAAATTGCCACCATGTCCCAGCAGATTCTTATTGTCGTATGTACCATTTCCGAAAAGCAGCAGGTAGCGCGGATAGTCACCATTTTCGAATCCACGGTCGTAAAACATTTTCATGAAATTTCTGATGGCGGAAATATCGGGTATACCAGAAGAAAATTCATTATATATCTGTTGCGGAGATACTATCAGTACACTTAAATTATCATGATTTCTGCGAAAATCAGCAAGTCTCTCTGCCTGCTCTCTAAAGGATGAAGGCACTACAATTATTAAGTCGTGCACCTCGGCAGCATGTAGGTTTTGATTGTCAACAGATCCGGAGAGTTTTGGTGCAAGAAAGTCTTGTTGTTCAAATATTATAAATTCCCGCAAATGGTCTGATGGGGCACGAAAGACACCTGTATTGCCCTGCAAATTGTATTGTTGTTCAGATATGTTTAAGGGGTCTGTAATATCCCATATCCTTAAACCTGCAGACATATTGTTTATTTGGTATTCGGATACGTTGCCTGCCGCTGTAGCGGAGGGATTTCTGAAAGACAACTGACTGTTTTGGAAAGTTAGATGGCGCATGTAGTTGACCGTAATGTGATTGAGCCATCCGCTGCTTCCTGCTGCCGAATTATTGTAAGTGAGATTTATGTTCATGTTTTCTGCCGGTGAGGGAACTGTAAGATATCCTGTTGCGTTTCTGGCATAAACTCCGGTATAATTAAAAATGTTGATACTCCCTATGGTGAAACTTGAGGCATTGCCCTGGGAGGAGATGGTGAAACCAGAAGAATTAGATGATCTGGCAGCAGCATTTACCATGATCTGCGCAGGGGCACTGGTCTTAATACCCGGCAAGTCAAAGCTGAAATCACGACTCAAGGTAACTTCAAAAAGTTCGCCATACCATATTTTTCCGCTACCGGTAAGGTTTCTGAGTTCTTGTTCATGATGCCGGTAATCGTAAAAATCTGTTACTATTATGTCAGGTGTGGTGGATAAACTATTTTGCTCGTTTATTCTTTTTCCCTGAGCCTGCCCGTATGTAATAAAATAGCAGGTTTCGTTGCTGTAATGATGGAGTTGTTTTGTAAACAAATCACTTTCTTCATCGTGTTCCCATGTGTGTGGCGATTGACCATAGAAAAGAACATAATCATCGGGACTGAAATTACCGGAGCTGTTGCCACTGATCCAAATAGCATTTTCTTTCAGATCTGTAACTTTTTGTTCGCTGTTGGATTCGGGCAACATGCCCCCTCCGTTTCCAAATATTTGTAAGGTAGATTTATCTATTGTACTGGCAGGAATTCCAAGGGAAATCAAATCTTCATATCCAAGTTTAAAAACTCCGTCATCTTTCACACACATCTTATACCAGTTGCCGGATGATAATACTGACGCTTCGGGATAGGTGTATTCCGGGTGATATTTTAATTTTGGTTTAAAAACAGGTTCGTATTTGATGGTGAAAGAAGTTAATTTTTTGTATTCACCGTTTTCTTTTATAATGGGAATTAAATAAAAAAGAGCGTAATTTTCACCTCTTGTGGTCTCCATTGTATCCCAATAGGGCAATTGCTGGTTGTTATATTGGTTGTTATCCAATATTTGTTTTTCCTCTTTTGTAAAATTCTGGTATTGTAAGTTTTCAACAGTAAATTGATATCCGAAATGGGGTATCTCTTCGGGCACGCGAAGCACATAAACAGGTATTTGTGGTAAACTATCTGTAAATACAGCATCTTTAAAATACAATGATGGCTGCATTTCTGATGTTGGTGAGATCTTTGCGTGTTCCGGTTTCCAGAACAGATGTACATCGGTTGATCGATTGTTGGCAAAGGAAGAATGGATAAAGATTCCCGATAAAACTGCAACGAGGAAAATTTTTTTATGAAGGGTCATGTTTGTTCATTTTTAATGTATTGCACCAAAACAAAATTTTCGCCACTCAATATGATAAGATGTTGATCCTTTGTGTGAAAGAATTTTGCTTTGGCAGAATAAAAAAACACAGTAATCATGTAACGTTATTTGATAACTGTTATTATTGCCATTGATTAGAATAATAAGAACCTGAAACCTGACAAAATTTTCTAAACAATTGTGCGTTTTTAACTTGTTTGGTCTCATGTGAAAAGTATAAAAATAATGATCTCAAGCACAATTTGTGATCAATTCAATTTTGATGGTATTGAAAATGTTCTGTAGTAACAAAATTTTATAGTATTTAGTTGAAGCAGTCTAAATATTTTCCTTTATGGGGGAGGTAAGTAAAATTCAAAACAGAAAGTCTCTCTGGATTGAATGTTTTTTTTATCAAGCCAGATACTTCCAAGAATAGCACACATGAAGTTCAGTTTTTTCATAGAGAGAACCAAAGATTCAAATTATAAACAGATGAAACATCCATGATTAAGCTTAAAACACACACGAGGATGATTATTGGT
>CAZPVB010000230.1:0-5450 GCA_964589855.1 uncultured Bacteroidales bacterium | reverse complement strand
CTGTGTTCATTTTCTTTTTTTAAACACATTGATTATCAGGATTTAGCATCTGTGTAAATCTGTGTAATCTGTGGATAATTTACTTTTCAGAGTGGACTCAATCATTCATTCATAAAAATTCTGATCATGTCAGCAAAAATCCTGGTCTTTTTTTTCATTGCATTATCTGCTGTTATTCCTGCAAGCACACAGGAATTGAAAGCTTACCAAATTTTTACGAAAAACGGTGATAAAACATCGTTTTCTCAATTATCAGAAGATGCTCACAACAAGCAATTGGTTCTGTTTGGTGAATTGCATAACAATCCTATCAGTCATTGGATACAACTTGAACTTACCCATTCTCTGCATGACAGAAAACAAGATAGTTTGATATTGGGCATGGAAATGTTTGAAGCGGATGTACAGTTAATTATTGATGAATATTTTGCAGGTCTTATAAGCGAAAGGAGTTTTCAGCAGGAATCCCGTCCATGGAATAACTACGATACTGATATACGCCCCCTTGCAGAGTTTGCCAGAGAAAACAATCTGAAACTTATCGCCACTAATATTCCGCGCAGGTACGCCTCGCTTGTAAACAGAGAAGGGATTGAAGGACTTGAAAACCTGCAGCAAGAAGCCAGGCAGTATATAGCGCCCTTGCCCCCACCCTACGATGCAGAACTACCTGCATACAGATCAATGCTTGAGATGACGGGTTTACACGGAAATACAAATGAAAATTTCCCCAAAGCGCAAGCCATCAAAGATGCTACCATGGCTCACTTCATATTGAAGAATCTGGATAAAGACAAGACAATGATTCATTTCCATGGGGCATTTCATACCGATAATTTCGAAGGAATTGTATGGTATATTCAGCAATATGCCGAAAATATTCCTGATCATATTATCATAAGTACAGTAGAGCAGGATAACATTGATTCACTCAGCGATGAAAACAAGGGAATTGCAGACTATATCATTGTAGTACCCGCTACTATGACCAAAACGTACTGATGAACCAGGGTAGAGCAATAACCTTTTCACTCCCGGGTATGATCATTTGGCAAGCAAAACAGATGAACGATCTTCATCTGTTTATAATTTGATTAAATAAGTCAGATGCCTGCCCCGTTCTTTTCTTACGGGGGAGCTCGCCAAAATACTGGTTTGTATTTTTGTCCATGCTATGAAATCTAATCTTCCGCGCGAGTGTCAAAAGTATTGTCATGGCTCGGTTCAACTTCTGTTTGGCATGGTAAAAAAGAGATAAGTTGATCAACCTGCCTGTTCAATGCATCATCCTGATCATCCTCCGGCATTTTATTTTCCATTTTTTCTACCCAATCAATCTTATTCTTAAGTAGATGTACATCATCCTGTTCAAGTCGAACCGCCCAACCCTTTTTTTCCCAGTAACGTGCTAAATATTCCTGCTCGGTTTGACCTGGTGTGGGTATCAGAAGCGATTTTTTTCTCAAAAAGTACAAATCCATCAGGGTAGTATATCCCGAACGGGAAATAACAAAGCGACTATTTTTGATGGCATATAACATGGTTTTTGCATCTGCATGATCAAACCAAAGATGTTTATGTTCTTTCCAGGATTTTTTCTTTCCGGGCAAACCTCTGAATATCAGAAGATCACATTCTTTTAAATGCCTTTTGATCTGGTTCTCAAGCAGGGTACGCTGAGGCTCGGGTCCTGATAATATAACAGTTATAAAATCCGCAGGCAACTCCTGCAATAATTCTGGTATTTTAAAATCTGAAATATCCAGGTCTCTGAACCTGCTTAAAGCTCCGGTATATTTTACATGCTTCAAATCTGCTCCGTGGCTTAATATCCCCGACAGGTTTTCATCACCCAAAAAATCAGGAACCCAACATTGATCAAAAGACTTTATGAATGCATGGTTGAAAAATCTGAATACAGGATTTAACCATCTTAGTCTCTCAGGAGGGAGGATGTTGAGCTGATGACCTACAAAAACAGAGAAAACTTTGGGTGATCTTACTCCGTATCTGTTATCAGAAATGATCAGGCAGGGTTTATTTTTTTTTACATAGCGGTTTATCCAATCCCTTTCACGCCATATGGAAAATAAAAATGAAGGTGATTGTAACAAAAGTTTCAGAAACAAACCCTTTCCATAGCTATAGCGCATAATCTTTCCGGGAAAACGAACAAACCTGACAGCATCACCTTCAAATTCGCGAATCAACAGGTTGAAGGCATCACCATCAGCGGCTACAACAGGCAGGAATCCTTTTTGCTGAAAAACCCTGATCAGGGGTATCATCCGGGTAGCGTGCCCCAACCCCCAGTTTAGCGGACATATAATCACCTCAGGTTTTGCCATAGCATACCGATTAATCCTTTTTGCTGAGCATTAAAAATAGAGTGTAAAGGTTGTTTCCTGACCCGGTTTTGACCTAACAGTAATGTTCCCTTTGTGCAGGCGCATAATCTCTCTTGACAAACTAAGACCAATACCCGATCCTTCCTTTTTGGAAGTAAAAAAAGGCACAAAGATTTTCTCCATCATATCGGGTTTAATACCATGCCCATTGTCGCTTACAGAAATTGTGATCCGGTTGTTGCTACCTTTAAGTGCCAATATTTTCAGAGATGGGTTTTCAATGTCTTTGAGGGCATGAATAGCATTGATAATCAGGTTAATCAAAACCTGCTCAATCAAATCGGGATCGGCAGTAAGCATAAGGTCTTTGGGTACAATATGTATTCGGCATTTTATATTCTGTTCTTTTATTTTGGGTTCGAGCAATGAATGTATGGCGTTAAAAAGTTCCCCGATACTGAAATACCGGAAATTGGGTTTGGGTATTCGAGTGAGATTACGGTAAATTTGCACGAAATTCAGCAAACCCTGACTTCTTTTTTCAATGGCTGCCAAAGCACTCAGCACACTATCAACATCATCATTATCAATATCTTCTCTTAGCTCATAGGTTTCTTTGTCAATTAAAATATCTTTTACCGTTGAAGAGAGGGAAACGATGGGTGTGATGCTGTTCATGATCTCGTGTGTAAGAACCCTGATCAGTTTTTGCCATGAGTCCATCTCTTTGGCCTCGAGCTCACTATGGATGTTTTGTAGTGATATAAGCACAAAATCCTCGTCGCGCATCTTGAATTCAGTTGCGCGTATGGAGAGTTGCAGCAATTCATCCTCTACAAATACTTTTACAAGATTTTTATCACCTGCTTTCATGCCAATGATGACGGAAGAAAGGTTGTGATCAATCTTTTTGAGTTCCTCAATAAAGCGGATATTCGTAACACCCAGTAACCTTTTGGCGGCATTGTTAAACAAATCAACTTTTCCATTTCTCTGGAAAACAATGATACCAATACTTACATGTTGCACAACGGTTTGCAGATAATTGAAGTGCTCTTCCTTGGCCGCCCTGGTCTTCTTAAATTCATTGATCACTTCATTGAATGCGGTATTCAGGTCGTCAAAACTTTTTCCCATCCCATGATCGGTAAAAGTAGAGGCAAAATCGCTATGGCGGATGGATTCCAGAAAAGTAGTAAGTCTTCTGTTGGTTTTCTCAACATAACTTAACAGGGAAGCAATCTGGGCAACAACCACAAGTGCAAGTATGATGCTGGTGATGATAAAATCCTGGCGTTTGATGATCATTAATAATATAACGGACGAGGCAACGATCAGCAAAACCCTTAAAACAACGTTTAACCGGAAATTCTTAAAGCTCATATTTTTCTATTCTTCTGTATAACGATGCTCTGGTAATACCTAACTCTTTGGCTGCTTTGCTGATGTTGCCGCCATGTTTATCGATCACCTTTCTGATGAGCATTTTTTCGGTTGCTTCAAGGTTGGTATCGGGTGTAAGAACTTCCTCCTCCTCCTGTTTATCTTGTGTAGACAGGAAGAAATCGTTGGGCTGCAACACATTGGAATCGCTCATGATCACCGCTCTTTCCACAGAATGTTGCAATTCGCGGATGTTGCCGGGCCAATGATGTTTTTCAAGTCGTTTTAGCGTAGCAGCATGCAAACGCTTGTTGGGCATTTTATATTTTTTACAATACTCTTCCAGGAAATGATTGACCAACAAAGGGATATCTTCAATCCTTTCGCGAAGGGGTGGAAGATGAATTTCCACGGTATTGATACGATACATCAAATCCTGCCTGAATTTCTGTTCATCTACCATTTGATATAAAGGCATATTGGTAGCACAAACAAGGCGTATATCTACAGATATTTCCTTTACACTGCCCAATCTGACAACTTTTCTGTTTTGAAGAACACTCAGGAGTTTTGATTGTAATGGCATGCTCAGGTTTCCGATCTCATCCAAAAAAAGTGTTCCCTTATTGGCGACTTCAAAGCGGCCAGCCCGGTCTTCTTTGGCATCAGTAAAAGCACCTTTTTTGTAACCAAACAGTTCGCTTTCGAACAAAGATTCACTGATGGCGCCCAGATCTACGTTGATAAACACTTCATCGCGACGGGGTGAAGCACGATGGATGGCACGCGCAATAACCTCTTTACCTGTCCCATTTTCACCCAGGATAAGAATGTTTGCATCTGTTTTCGCCACTTTCTTTACCGTGTTGAGAACCTGCATCATAGCATCCGACTGTCCAATGATATGACTAAAGGGCTGGTGCCCCTGCTCCAGGATCAACTTCTGGGTTGATTTCAGATCGATCACCTCTTTTTTGGAACGATGAACCTCAAGGGTTGTATTGATAGTGGCCATTAATTTTTTGTTATCCCAGGGTTTAAGCAGAAAATTTGTTGCTCCCTCTTTGATACCCTGCACGGCCAACTCAATATCGCCGTAGGCGGTAATTAAAATAACCGCTACCGTGGGATCAATCTCAAGGATTTTGTTCAACCAGTAAAAACCTTCCTTTCCACTGGTAGCATCCCTGGAAAAATTCATATCGAGCAATACCAGATCATAACTGGCATTTTTCATTAAAAGCGGTATGTTATTAGGATTTTTATCGGTATGAACCGTTTTTAAATGCTGCCTTAAAAATAATTTTGCTGCCAGTAGTACATCTTCATCATCGTCAATGATCAAGACCTTTGAATCTATTTTTTCCATATACTTTTGTTTTTTCAATAAAAGACAATCATACTATATTAGTTAGCATAAAAACAAGTTTCATTACACCTTCATCCCGTTTTCCTTCTGATAAATATCTTTCCAGGCATAGTAACCTGCTACAGCAATGGCCAGAAAAACAGCATACTGAAAACTTGTAAAAACCAATCCTTTTATAAAATACAAGGGTATTGAGATTACATCACCCACTATCCAGTACACCCAGTTTTCAATTCTTTTCAGCGCCATTAAAAGCATACCTACCAGAAATATAGCCGTAGTAAAGGAATCTACATAAGGAATAAAGGAGTTGATGTAATCGTGGTCATCACTTTTAAAATAAAAGATCA
>CAZPVB010000229.1:3619-5477 GCA_964589855.1 uncultured Bacteroidales bacterium | reverse complement strand
ATAAAAGACACAGAATAAATATTTATATTATAAATTTATTTGGAAATGAAGGATCGCCAAGACCTTTTCATCCGGTTTTTTTCTGTGCTGAAAAGGTCTTGCTTTTTTTCTCATCCCTGCAAAATAGTGCTTTGCAGAGACTACCTGAAATTTTGTATTCTCCTATTCATACTACTGCAAAATGTCTGAAGAGTAACAATATTGTAAATAAAACAAATTGATCTGCCAAAAAAAGAGCTTCGCAAGCTGATCAGAAACAAATTACAAGTAACTATACTTCCCAAAACAACCTAACGATAAATCGCAAATGACAACAACACACGTGAAAATCATGCCCTTTTATATTGCGTTGTTCCTTATTCCTTTTATACTGGGAGCACAAAAACCGGGGGTTTACAAAACTATTGATGAAGATAAATTACCCTATGGCAATTCTTTTTCCATGTGGGAAAAGAAACAAAAAACAAATAAGATTTACCATGTGGCACAAAACCACCCTCGCGCTTCAGATAACAATGCAGGCACAAAAGAGGAACCCTTTTTAACAATAAGCAAAGCCGCAAATATCTTACAACCAGGAGAAAAAGTGATTATTCATGAAGGTGTTTATCGTGAACAAATAACACCAGCGCGTGGTGGCAGCGGTGCGGAGAAATTAATTATTTACCAGGCTGCTGAAGATGAAAAAGTCATCGTAAAAGGTTCGGTGTCCTGCGATCCAAAACACTGGAAACCTTCGCGTGGATGGCAAGCTGGCGGTTCTGCATATTTGGCAGAACAAAAACAGGACAAACAACAGATATGGCAATATGATCTTCATGATATTGATTTCAAGGGCTATAACCCCTTTGGATTGCTCAATCTTATGCAAGACCAGGAATACCTCGATTACACGCAGGTAAATATGACGCCCCATTTCAAAAAAAGAGGGTGGGTAATCATTGATGGGCAAAGAATTGAACAGGTTCTGAAACCCCCTCAACTCAAAGAAAAAGAAAATGGAGCATTCTGGGCAGAACATAACGGGCAAAGAATACATGTCAGGTTTCCTGAAGGAAAAACTCCTGAGAATGTAACTGCAGAGATCAGTATACGCGAACAACTTTTCGCACCCAAAGAATATGGTTTGGGATATATCAAAATCAAGGGGATACATTTTATGCACGCAGCCAACGGTTTTCCTGTTCCCCAAAGAGGAGCTGTATCAGCCTCAAGGGGTCATCACTGGATTATAGAAGATTGTATTATTGAAGGAGTAAATTCATTGGGTATAGATCTGGGGAATGAAATGTGGCATACCGAAAAAGAAGAGATCATAGGGTGGCATATCATCAGAAGAAATACTTTCAGAAACTGCGGACTGGCAGGATTACAGGGAATGAGAGCAAAAAACTATCTGGTAGAGGATAACCTTTTCGAAAATATTGGGTGGCATGATGCCGAACATGGTTGGGAAGCAGGTGCCATAAAGTTTCACTTGTCAGAAAATACACTCATCAGAAGAAATGTATTCAGAAATATCCGCCATGCCCCCGGTATTTGGCTCGACTATCTTGCCAGCAAAAATTGTCGTATTACAAAGAATGTGTTTACCGGAATTACCTCTGCCAGGGGATGTGTTTACATTGAAGTAAGTCACCACAAGATGAGCATCGATCACAATGTTTTTCACGACACACACAGCCAATATTGGATAAGTGGTGATTATGGAGCGGGAGGAAGTGCATTGTACACTGATGGCACTGACAGTATTCACTTTCACCATAATCTGATATTTGATATTGAAAACACCGGATTTGGCGCTTATACAAATGCGGAGAGAATGGTGGGAGGCAGAGGAAGCACCGACAGAGAGCAT
>CAZPVB010000229.1:0-3519 GCA_964589855.1 uncultured Bacteroidales bacterium | reverse complement strand
TTATACAAATGCGGAGAGAATGGTGGGAGGCAGAGGAAGCACCGACAGAGAGCATGTTGTTACCCATAATATCTTTGCCCATTGTGGAAAACATGCCATTGAATTACCCAACAGTTACCATTTTACCGATTATAATCTATTTGCTGCTATGCCTTCCGGTTATCTCAAAGTCAAATACCCTGAACCCGGGCTTTTCATTCATTTAAAGGCGTGGCAAAACTTATTTGATTGGGAATTAAATGGTAAAATAATACCTGATCCCAAATTCAATCTTAACAGAGAAACTCTGATACTTAAAGCAGAAAACTATGATCAATCTGACAGAGATGCTGGTCCTTTTCAACAATCATTGGAATTAAAAAAAGGTATCAGTATAGATCCCCGGCAATTGAAATAAGTACATTTCTCAAAATATAAACAATTGATGATTGATTCTGAAAACGAAGATATTTTGATCATAAGAGGATTTGACGAATAAAAAAAACATGACAAAACACAGGCATATGAAAAACTTCATTTTTTATTTTCTGACAATTTTATTCCTGGCGGGGTGTCAATTGCAAAGCAATCAGAACGATCAAAAAAACGAGCAATCTGTTTATGAAATTCAGGCACGAAACGGTAAAGATCCTTTTCTCGATAGTTTGTACATGGAGATGAATAACAGTCCCATGCAGCAAAAACTAAGGTCTTCAAAGCCTTTTCCGGTAGGTATGGTTTATTATCAGCAGAGAGGAGACAATCTGGATTCAGCAAAAAAAGAATTTCAGGTAATCAGAGATCTTGGTTTTACTGCTCTGAAACAGGTAGAATTAAAAGCGCCGGGCAATCCGGTAAATTTTGAGCAGGAGGTTTTTCATGCTGCCATTGATGCCGGCATCTCTCCGTGGTATTATGGTAAAGCAGGATGGCGCACTATTACCCAGGATCTCATTGATAGTTTGGGGATATCATACGAACTCATTGACAACAATCTTGAAAAAATACAAAACCATCCACGGATGATCGATTACCAGAAGCACTACCTTCATCAACGGGTGAAAAAGATGCATTTAAAGCCGAAAAAGCCTAAAGGGATGGGAGAACCCGGAAGAAACTCCCCCTATATCCCTGAACGGTTGGTACCGGAGTTTTCCAAATGGTTGCGCAACCAATACAAAACGCTGGATCAGTTAAAACTGGCGTGGAATACAGGTTTTACGGGCAACCTGGAGATCAGTAATTTTGACCAGGCAGCTGCCCTGTTGAAAAGCACACACGAAGATGAATACGGCAATCGTTGGGGAAGAAGAACCTGGGATTTCAGACGGATGCGGGATGCTATGCGCTTTCAGGCAGACCTGATCATCGACAATTATCAGCAGACCATGGAAATGTTCTATCAGTGGGACCCGGAAGAACCAGAGAGAACAGGAGGGCATCAGCTTTTTGAAAATCAGGCGATCAATTCATGGGATCTGGAGGCACAGGCAAAATCAGCCAGCATCGGAGGTTCCTTTTATTCTTCTATTCATCTCACCCACCATTTCTTCCTTGTTGATGGCGAAATAACCTTACCTGTTTACATGCAGTCACGCCTTGTGGCGGATATGTTTAAAGGAGGATGGTCGGCTACATGGGAGTCAACAGGAGGACCAACCCAGTGGAGTGGACATCATAACCTTACAGTTGACGGCAAACTGATGCAGCAACTTTTTCTTTCTTATATTGCCGCAGGATTAAAGGGCATAGGAATATGGATGTGGAACTCCAGAGGAGAAGGATGGGAAACAGGAGAATATGCCTTGTGCGACATACAGGGACAGCCAACCGACAGAGCCAGGGTTGCCGGTAACCTTTCTGAAATTCTTCAGAAACAGCGATTCGAACTGTGGGATGCAAAAGATGAACCTATGGTTGGAGTATTTTACTCCTGGGAAAACGAAGCCATGCTTGGAGCATTATCATTAGGTGCATACCAATTATCAACACCGGTTTTTGAAAGCAACCGCGACCGAAAATTCAGGCAATATCATTCTGAAGCCAGAATTGGTATTTCCAGAGCATTGATCAATCATAACATTCCATTCGAATACGTTACTGACAGAGACATTCAATCGGGGTTGGCGGCTCGATATCCGGTTATTTATTTGCCTTATATGCTGGCCGTTGACGAACTGACCATGAAGGGACTCAGGCAATATGTTGAGGAGGGTGGTAAAATTGTAGCAGATTTTCCTTTGATGATGCTTGATAATTATGGAAGACTTAACAAACAACTTCCCGGTTCTGATTTCGAAACGTTATTCGGCTTTATGACAGCGGATTATTTCCATACTTTTAACGAATCCAAATCTTATAAAAACAAGAACCTTGACTCCCAGTTTGGAGAGATTAAATTAACTGATGCTAAAGTAGAAGACACCTTTGATGATGGCACACCAGCGATTATTACTAACAATTTTGGTGAAGGAAAAACACTGGTATTTAATTTTGAAGCATCAAGAAATGCTTTTCGTCCCGGAAATACATGGATGGAAGAAATCCTTGCCAAACAAAGCATTGATGGAATTCGTCCGCCATATACTGTAAAAAACAACAACAATTCCGTTGTATTCAGAAGATCGGCACCTGAAGCAGATCACTACCTGATCATTAATAAGGGAGCAGAAGAAACCCTTGCAATATCATCAGAGGATATTGATTTTGTGGGAGCAGAAGACCTGATCAAAAAAGAAAATCTTAGTATAAAAAACAACACATTTGAAGTTACAGTGCCTGCTAAATCAGGGAGTTGGATACGGGCATCAAAAAGATAGTTGTTTTAGCAATGAGTCCACTCTGAGAAGTTTATTGTCCACGAACCAGAGCGAAGCGGAGCTCGACAAAGTGAATTACACAAATTGGCACTAATTAATTTATTTGATTTTCAGGCAACTAAAAATTTAAGATTTTCACTAATTAATTAAAAAAACTTTTCGGAGCAGACTCATCAACAGAAAGGCAAAAATATTGTCGGAATATCACTTTGAATTTCTTTCATCCATTATACATGCATGGCATCTGGAAAAAACTATTGTTTTACCAGAGAAAAACCGCCAGAAGAAAAATAGTGTGCCAAAACCCGCTTTATTTCAAAATAAATTTGCATATTTGAACTTTCAAGCACAAATAATTCACTTATATTGTATTGTTTTGGTTTCCATGAAAATCCAACACAAGACAATATTTTTTGTTTTCTTTGATGCACTATTGATTTCTTCACTAATAATTATCCAAAAAGCATAGCAAAAATGAGAAAATTTTTTATGAGTTTTACCCTGTTCATTATGGCAGGTGTTCTTTACCATGTTTCAGCAGAGGGAACTCTTTTACTGAGACAGCCTTCAATCCATGAAAACCATGTTGTATTTGTATATGCCAACGATTTATGGCTTGCACCCCGTTCAGGCGGAGACGCATGGCGTTTGACCAGTAATGAGGGTGCTGAAACGCTTCCCCATTTTTCACCGGATGGAACCAGGATCGCTTTTACGGCGC
>CAZPVB010000228.1:0-5480 GCA_964589855.1 uncultured Bacteroidales bacterium | reverse complement strand
AAGAGATCATGACCCTTGCCATGGCGCATACCGGAAAAATAAAGAAATTTGGGGCATGAAGGGCATAAATGGCTTTCAGTAGTGATACTGAAGATTTTCACTAAAAACATAAGGAGAAAAGCAAAAAAAGACCGGAAACAAAAAGACCTTCGTGGATTTTTTTTCATGTTTCCGGTTTTTTATCTGTTCATAATTTTATTAAATAGGTCAGATGGAGCTCGCCAAAACTCCGGTTTTGTATTTTTGTCCATGCCACGAAATCTAATCATCCGCGTGTGTGTCAAAATATTTGTCATGGCTCGGTTCATCTCTTTCAACTACTCCTTATCATTTCATTCAATCAGTGGATGACACTCATAATTCCAAAGCCTGCTTCACCATCTGAGAAGCATACCCCCACTCGTTGTCGTACCAGCTCAGGATCTTTACAAGATCCCCATCAACAACCTGTGTCATTTCCAGATCAACGATACAGGCATGTGTATCCTTTATTATATCTGTGGAAACCAGAGGATCATTGCTAATATTTAAGATACCTCTGTATTTTTCAGATTTTGCCTCGTCTGTAAATATTTCGTTGATTTCGCTTTCTGTCACTTTCCTTTTGGTAACGAATACCAGATCGGCAATAGATCCTACCGGTACCGGTACTCTGAGGGCAATGCCATCAAAAATACCTTCCATTTGGGGCAGTACTTTAGAGGTTGCCTTTGCTGCACCTGTTGTAGTGGGTACAATGTTTTGCGCTCCTGCCCTTCCTCTTCTCATTTTTTTGCTGGGCAGATCAACCGTAGGCTGGCTCGATGTATAGGCATGTGTTGTGGTCATAATTGCTTTTGCCACCCCTACCCTTCTGTCCATAATCTCCACCACGGGTGTAATACCATTGGTGGTACAGCTGGCTGTTGAGATAAGTTTATCTCCCCCGGAAGCTTGATTTACACCGTATACAATGGTTTTAACATCACCGCCTTTTGCCGGTGCAGACAAGATGACTTTTTTAGCACCCGCATCGATATGTTTTTGAAGTCCTTCAGCATCCGTAAATATTCCGGTGCTCTCTAATACAATATCAACCTCCATCTCTTTCCAGGGCAGGTTAGCGGGGTCTTTTTCATTGAACACCCAGATTTTTTGCTCGTGAATAATCAGCATATCCTTTTCAGTTTTCACAACTTTGTCATATCTGCCGTAAACGCTGTCATATTTCAGCAAATAAGCAAGGTTTTCAACCGGAACAATATCGTTTACTGCTACCAGGTCGAACGATTTACTATCGAGTATAATTTTCATAGCCGCGCGGCCTATTCTTCCTAATCCATTTATTGCTATTTTTTTCATACGGTTTGGTTTTTTGATTTTTGATCTGTTAGATTAATAAACTTCCAGAACCTGGATTTAACTTACCGCTTCTGAAAACACATTACTTTTACAATTAAGAAAATATTTTTTTAAGTATTCACATTATACCACAAGGACTTTTTGTGGGTGAACTCCCTGCTACCCTCTCCTGCCATTTCCCTTCCAATACCTGAATTTTTAACACCTCCGAAAGGCAATTCGGGTTTCGAGTGTACTTCATGATTCACATATACAATGCCCGCATCAACCTGTCTGGCCATCCTTTTGCCTCTTTCCAGATCATTGGTCCATATTGAGGCACCCAATCCGAATTCGGTGTCGTTGGCAATTTCGATGGCTTGATGCTGGTTTTCCACTTCAAAAACCGATACTACCGGGCCGAAAAGTTCCTGACTGTAAGCAGGAGAATGCGGTGCAATATTTCGAAGAATAATGGGGTTGAAGAATGCATTTTCCTCTGGTGCTTTCATTTCCTGCCAGTAAATCTCAGCCCCTTCCTTCAGAGAATCCTCCACTTGCTGATCAAGCAGTTGCTTTTGTTCTTTGTTGACCAACGATGCGTAATCACTGTCTTCATGAAGCGGATTACCAAAAATCTTTTTCTCCAGTTCGTTTTTCATCTCTTCCAAAAATTCTTCGGCAATGTCCTGGTGCAATATAAATCGCTTGGCGGCATCGCAGCTCTGTCCAAAATTTTTCATTCTGGACTTTGCTCCCGCTTTCACTGCTTTTTTTATATCTGCATCTTCCATCACAATATAAGGATCGCTGCCCCCTAATTCCAATACAGTTTTTTTAATATTTTTCCCTGCATGTTTAGCTACACTTGCTCCGGCTTCAACACTACCCGTAAGACTTACTCCCTGCACCCTGAAGTCTTTAAGTATATTATTGATGTTTGACGAAGAGGTAATAATGTTTTGAAACACTCCTTTGGGAAAGCCTGCCTTCTGAAAGATCTGGGCTATTTTTTCAGAACAGGCCGGCACCTGCGAAGAATGTTTAAGCAGGATACTATTGCCCGCCATCAGCGTGGTGGCAGCAAAACGAAAAAATTGCCAGAAGGGATAATTCCAGGGCATAACAGAAAGGATAACACCCATGGGTTCATACACCACCTCAGCTTCCCCTTCATCTTCCTGAATCTGTTTTTGATGCAAATAAGAAAACGCATGTTCGGCAAAGAACTCTAATGCCATGGCCGATTTATCCACTTCTTTGCGCGATGCTTTGATCACTTTCCCCATCTCTTGCGATATAAGTGTGGCATACTCTTCTTTGTTTTCTCTCAGATCTTTTGATATTTTTCGGAGATATTCCGCGCGCTCATCCAAAGAAATTTTGCTCCAGTGTTCAAAACCCCGCGAAGACAAACTAAGAATGGGGTCCAGTTCTTCTACCTCTAATTGTTTATATTCTCCTATGAGCTCCTGGTTATAAGGATTCAATGATTGTAACATACGATTATGTTTTTAAAAGGTCAGTAAATAATATAAAAACAGGAAAACAACACGCTGAATCTATCCTAAAAAAGAATACAATGTATGATTATGCCCACTCCAAAAGCCGGTTTTCAGATCATTCGTCAAATTCTTACACTTTTAATTGTCTGAATATCATATATCAGACGTAGTGCCAATTTGTATAATTTGTGGACAATATACTTTTTAGAATGACCTCATGATTGAAACTTCAACAGATTTTTAAATCAAAAATTTCATTGGATCTCTCACTTTTGATTCAGACATCTTGTTCCTGATAACTTTTCTACTATTGTTGTAAAAAATCCTGCCAAAAAATCCAGGCATCAAATCCTGATGAATATTTTATTGTTTTCATAGGCGGATGGAAACGTGAGCACTGTATTGTTTGACTATATTTCACAGTGTTTATGCTCTAAATGTGAGAAATAATCGCACAGTATTTATTTATTTGAGGAGAGAGAAAGGATTGAGTTTATTCCGGCAAAAAAATCTAATACCCAATATAATCCCTGCAGGAAGCTACCTATGTTCAACAATGTAGAGTATATTCCCCAACGATCACAACACCCACAACAGGCGATTCTGATGAAGGTCTCTTGTGGGAAACCGTCTGTTTGAACTGATCAATAAGTCTACACCCCTGCAATCCAAACTTCAATCCGACCATTTCCCTAACGCAGATAAATGCAGGTTTAGCAGAAGAGCAGGCAAAAGGGACGGTGGAATAGTTTTTGTTTTTTTGTAAGATTTGGAAAAAGAAAGATTTATTTTTCACTTCTGGAAATTTTATTCATAAAAAAACAAATTCAAATGCAAACAATACAAATAGAAGAATTACGAGAGAGACTCAAAAGCGAAGAAATGACCTTACTGGAAGTTTATACCAGAGAAAACCAACCCGACCCTTTTGATGAAAAACCCATCAATGAACCCATCGAAACTGTTGGTGAAGAGGCAGAAGAGAGGTTCAGCAAAGAGGAACCTATTGTGGTATACAGTTCTGAAGACGAACATGCCTCGAGTAAAAGAGCCGCTGAAAATCTGGAAGAAAAGGGTTTCACCAATGTATATCTCTATGCAGGAACCGCCAAAGATCTCCGGGATATGGGGTATCCATCTGTTTAAACAAGAAAAACGGGTAAATCATATCATTATTATTGTTCTGCTAATGACAGAGACGGTGAACCAAACCGTCCATTTCCGTACAACATTTTTCTAAAGAGACGTGCCGAAAGGCGCGTCTGTACAACACATTTGGGTTTTATAAAGATAAGACGCGCCTGAAGGCGCGTCTCAGAATCATGCAGTAATTGGTTGTGAAAAAGGAGACAACATTTTCCAACATATCATCCTTTTTCCTCATGGCATTCCGCTGCTTTCCCTTCCCCTTTATTAGATTCAACCCTTGCCCTTTTATCCTTCGTGTCATCCCGACGCAAGGAGGGATCCCGCTGCCATTGCCTTCCCCTTTGTTAAAACACTCTTTGCCTTTTCCGACCCACGAGATTCCTCCTGCCGTCGGAATGACAAGTAACGCGGTCGTTGGATATTGGACACAAAAAAAACCGGGCAGAATTGAAAATTCCGCCCGGTTTTGGTTACCGTTAAAAAAATTTCTATCTCAGAAATCCGGTATCAGTGAAAAAACCCATAGGTTTTCTATAAAAGAGTAGTAATGCTAATGGTTTAAACCATCCTGTTAATCTCATCGATCAATTTCTCTTTCGTTTGTCCGGTTTTTTCCTGTAACCTGCCCAGGAGTTTATCTTCTTCGCCTTCCACATAAGCCAGGTCATCGTCGGTAAGTTCACCATATTTTTTCTTTAAATCTCCCTTTACCTGATTCCATTTACCTTTTAATTGTAATTTGTTCATAATATTGATTTTAAAATGTGAAACATTTATTGAATCTTATTTAATGGTTGAAAGTAACCTCTACATCATATTTTTACTTTGCAATAAATAGAGATCATGTTATCAAATCTATTCTTTACTTATAATTGTTCTGGATAAACATAATTGTTCTGGATAAACAAGTTTAAAAATTAATTTTGTACATCCTACACATACTATTATAAGTTCAAGTTTTATACCGAAAAGAAATAATCCGTTAAAACAAACCAATCCCAATTAAATATAAGAACAATATGATGCTTTCTGCAAACATAAATAAACTCATTATCAGTGACATAAAAAAATGAGACAAGACTAAAGGCAACCTTTTAATATCGGAATGGCGATGTATGTTAACCTGATAATGCGCTATGAGCATCATCATTCGGGAAATTTTTTCCACAACTATCCAAACTTATACACTATCCGGATTCATCGGTATTTGCAATTCAGCTTAGATTTGAACATATGGAGGCCGGGCATTACCCTTCACACGGATTCTCATATTCCATGGTCATTTCTTTATCCGGTTTCTGATCTCTTTTCCGGTTTGTATGATGATCAGCGGCAATACACTCGCTATGGCAATCAACCCCCAGTTTCTGAGACTCATCTCCCGGAAAGAGAGTACCTCAGCAATGGCAGGTACAGAGTATGCTGCTATAAGAGCGGCAAAACAGATTCCGAGTGCCATCCAAATGTACTTATTGGTGGTTACCTGATTAACAAACACCTTTTCAT
>CAZPVB010000227.1:0-5534 GCA_964589855.1 uncultured Bacteroidales bacterium | reverse complement strand
ACCCAGGACCCCATCCTTAAAAGGGATGTGCTCTACCAGCTGAGCTACCAAGTCAGTAATTAAAGGGTCAACGGACGTTTATATTATACCCCGTTTTTTTGAGAGTGCAAAGGTACTGCCTATATTGTAAAAACCAAAGTTTTTTGCCGATTCCAGTCAATAATTTTTTATCCGCAAACCCGATATGCTTTTTAACTGATGCTAAATCAGTCTTTAATCGATAGGTGGGTGCCTTTCAAATTTTTGCTGTTCATCAAATAATTTGCGATAAGTAACCAGGGTAAATTCTCTGTTTTTGGTTAGTATTTCTACTATTCTTATCATCTTGGGATTAAAATCTCCTATCCAGGCTATGTACATGTTTTTATATTTGTTTGTACCCACCACAGCTTTTTGAATGCTGAGAATCAAACCACTTTCCACCCCTTTATTTCGGTGTTCGGGTACAATGCCAAACACAATACCATAAGCGCTGTTTATACCTTTGATCCATCTGAAAAACAAAAATTTGATTTTACCCCACAAGTTGAATTTGCCATTTATATATTTAAATATCTGATTGAGTTCAGGAATTCCTATAAAAACTGCAACAGGTTTCCCATCGTGGTAGGCAAATATGGCCAGATCTTCATCTACCACGGCCTTCATACTTTTAAAGGTTTTTTGTGCCTGTTCAAAGGTCATGGGTTTAAAGTGCTTATGAACATCTTGCCAGGCGTGATTGTAAATTTCCATAAAATCCCTGGCATACTTATCCATTTCACTCAATTTCATTGAAGTAAATTCATATCCATGATCTTTAAGACGGTTGAAGCTTCTCTGCACCAATGGAGGTATGTAAGCATCTCTGGAAATATTATAAATATATTGCTCATAATAGTTTTTAAAGCCATATGCTTCAAAAAGTTCTATATAATATTCTGGATTATAATTGATAAGATAAGGAGTGGGTTTTCCGAATCCTTTTATCAGCAGTCCCCAGAACCTATCTTTCTCACCAAAGTTCACAGGACCGTCCATGGCCATTATTCCTTTTCCCTGCAACCAATTTTTAGCGGTGTCAAACAGCAGAAAAGCTGTTTCCCGATCATTTACACATTCAAAAAAACCAATTGCCCCGGTTGGTGTTTCATATGTAAAGGCTACATTCATGTGAATAAAAGCGGCAATTCGTCCAACAGGTTTTTTAGTGGTATCGTATGCAACCCATCTAACAAGTTCACTGTTTTCGAACTGGGTATTTTTTTCCGGGTCAAAGATTGGTTTTAAATCATTATCAAGAGGTGGTATCCAGTTTGGGTCGTTTTTGTAAATAAGCCAGGGAAGATCAAAAAAATCTTTTTCCTGCTTTTTGCTTTTCACTTCACTTATATACATCCGAAATTGTTTTAAGTCATTTATATTTGCAAAGAATTTTGCAAAACTAAAGAAAACTATGAATAGTTTGAAAAACAAGGTTATAATAATTACGGGTGCCTCATCTGGTATTGGAAGAGCATTGGCCGAGGAATCTTTAAGGCATCAAATGAAAGTTGTGTTGGCAGCCAGACGAGTGGATGTAATGGAATCTTTTACCTCCGATCAGCAATGGGATACGGATGATTTTTTACTGGTGAAAACAGATATTTCACTTGAAAGCGACTGTCGCAATCTTATTGATCAAACGATACAAAAATATGGAAAAATCGATATTTTAGTTAACAATGCAGGTGTGAGCATGCGTGCCTTGTTCACCCAACTTGATCTGGATGTGATCAGAAAACTGATGGATGTAAATTTCTGGGGTACTGTTTATTGCTGCTATTATGCTATGCCCTGGATATTAAAATCAAAAGGTTCGGTAGTAGGTGTTTCTTCTGTGGCGGGTTATAAGGGATTACCCGCCCGCACAGGTTATTCAGCTTCCAAATTTGCCATACGCGGTTTTTTGGAAACATTGCGTGCCGAAAATCTGAAAAACGATATTCATATCATGAATGTATGCCCCGGTTTCACTGCCAGCAATATTCGTAAAACAGCACTTAACGGAAACGGGAAAATTCAGGGAGAATCTCCCAGAAATGAAAACTCCATGATGACGGCACAGGAAGTGGCCAAAAGCATTCTAAAAGGGATTAAAAAGAAAAAACGCACCATTATTCTTACCAATGTGGGAAAACTTACTGTTTTTTTGAGCAAATTCTTTCCTTCTCTGGTGGATAATCTCGTTTACAAAAGTCTGGCCAAAGAACCCGATTCTCCATTGAAATAGATGGTTATCAAGGGTTTTCATACTATATAATACTGTTTTGAAAAGAAATTCACAAAAATGTTTTCTTGCTTGGTTTTCATAGAACAACGGTGTAATTTTACCATGTTTTTTAATTTTTCTGCCAAAATGCGAGACAAAAAAATAGAACAGCAGGAACGGGACCATCTCTTCCCAATTTTTAAATAACTTAAAGAAAAAGATATGAAAACTACACAGGAGATCAAACCACTAATTGGTATTGGTGATTTAAAATTTGGTGCCCCGCAATCCGAGGCAGAAAATTATATGGGTGAACCTGAGGAAATTGAAGACCTTCCCGGAGAGGAGGGCGAATCGGATGCAGAGGTATGGAATTACTGGGATGAAGGGCATACCGTTTTCTTTGAAAAAGATCATGACAATCGGTTTACATGTTTCGAAACCGATAATGACCAGACACTCCTTTTTGGTGAAAAGGTTTTTGGTCTGAATGAAAGTCAGATCGTTGAACTGATGAATAAAAAAGGTTTTGACGATATGGATGCCGAAGACGAAGAATGGGGAGAAAGAAGGATATCTTTTAATGACGCTGTGATGGATTTTTATTTTGAAAACGACAAACTGATAAGTGTTAGCTGGGGTGTGATGATAGATCTGGACAAGGATGAAGCCCAATGGCCCGATTAAATACATTATACTTTTATTTTTAGCAAATGGATCGCAGAATGCCCGGTTGATATGTTTCTATGCATGCTGCTGCATTTATTGTGTATGTTTATGAAAGAGTTTACTCCGAAAAACGAGTTCTCGGGAAATTAAAGTAAATCATATGCTTTTAATTATTTGCATGTAATACATATATATTAGTTTCAGTTCAGATACAATAAACTCATTTAGAGAAGAATCATGAAGGGGTCAACGGTAAAAGAAATATATCTTAGTTCACATTAATGAAAGAAAATATGCTTTATCCCATCAAATTCAAACCTATTTATAAAGATAAAATATGGGGTGGTACCCGTTTAAAAGAACTTTTTAATAAGGATTTTTCTCCCCTGCCTAATTGTGGCGAATCATGGGAAATATCGGGTGTGAAGGAAAATCTGTCGGTGGTAGAGAACGGATTTTTGGCCGGTAACAACATAAGCGAACTCACAGAAATTTATATGGGCGATCTGGTGGGGGAGAAGGTGTTCAAGCAATACGGAACAGATTTCCCTCTACTGGTTAAGCTGCTCGATACCAGCAGTTATCTTTCTATACAGGTACATCCGGACGACGCATATGCAATGAAGCATCATCAATCACTGGGTAAAACAGAAATGTGGGTTGTACTTGAAGCCGCTGAAGGTTCCGAAATAATAACTGGCTTCAACCAGGAGATATCGCCCGGTTTATACCTCGATCATCTGAAAAAGGGAACCCTTAAAGAGATCATGAATATTGAAAAACCCCAAAAGGGTGATGTTTTTTTTATTCCTACCGGAAGAATTCATGCCATTGGAGCCGGAATTACCTTGCTTGAAATACAACAAAGCTCTGATGTTACTTACCGGGTATTTGACTGGAACAGAAAAGACGACCATGGAAATTACCGCGAACTGCACACTGATAAGGCATTAGATGTGATGGATTTCACCAAGCATGATTCCTACAAAACACATTACGAGCTCATAGAAAATGAAGCTGTGGAGTTGGTCAGGAATCAATACTTTACTACCAGAATCATGCACCTGACAGAGGAAAAAGAAATTGATTACATGTTTCTCGATTCTTTCGTTATTTTAAGTTGTGTGGAGGGTAATTGCCTGATCAATTATACCGGAGGTGTTGAGGTAATGCAGGCAGGAAATGTAGTGCTGATTCCTGCTGATCTGAAAAATATCACCATTACACCACAAGGCAGCTGTAAGATTGTGGAAAGTTATGTTGGGTAATGTCTTCGGATTAGTAGAAAAAATCGAAGTTTATCTAACAAAAAGAACAGACAAGCATATTTTATTTTTTGAAATGAACCAACAAAAATACTGTTTGTTTACAATTCGTTTATTGATCGTAATATAAATTTTTAATGTATTGATAATGAAAAAGAAAACAGTTCTTGTAACAGGTGGTACAGGTTACATCGGGTCGTGGGTTGTGAAAGAGTTGCTTGAAAAATCCTATACAGTCAGGATGACCGTGCGCGATAAATCAAGAAAAGATAAGATATCTCATTTCGATTCTGTTGTTGATAAAACGGATGGAAAACTGGAACTGTGGGAGGCAAATCTGCTTACAGAGGGAAGCTTTGATGATGCAGCCAAGGGATGTGATGCTGTTATGCACATTGCCTCTCCTTTTACGCTTCGTTTTAAAGACCCGCAAAAAGACCTGATAGATCCTGCTTTGCTGGGAACACGAAACGTTCTGAATGCTGCTACCAATTCAGGGACAGTAAAAAAAGTGATTCTCACTTCCAGTGTTGCTGCTGTTGTGGGCGACAACATTGATATGAAAAAGCAAGGGTTATCGCAATTAACCGAAGAAAATTTCAATACAAGCAGCACTCCTTCGCATCAACCCTATTCCTACTCTAAAGTTGCAGCAGAAAAAGAGGCATGGAAAATAAGTGAAAATCAGGATCAATGGAAACTTGTAGTTATAAATCCTTCCTTTGTTCTTGGTCCATCACTTACTGCTGCTTCAGATTCAGAAAGTATGAATTTCATGAAAGATCTGCTCAAAGGTAAATTCTTTATGGGTGCACCCTCCCTGATGTTCGGGTTCGTGGATGTGCGGGATGTAGCGCATGCACATATTCTGGCGCTGGAAAATGAAAATGCATCAGGACGTCATATTTTGGCCGAAAGAACACTTACCATTATGGGTTTGGCTAAAATCCTGAAGCGCAGATATGGAAAGAAATATCTATTGCCCCTTTTCACAGCACCCAAAGCATTGCTCATGCTGATCGGCGGTTTTTTTGGCGTCACACCAAAGTTTGTAAAACGAAATGTTGGTTATCCCATCAGATTGAATACACAAAAAAGCAAAGAAGCACTTGGACTGGAATATACCAACCTTGAACTGACCCTGCGAGATATGGTAGAACAGATGCAAAAACAGAATATTGTGAAGTAGGCGGTTTTGAATAGATAGCAGATTGGTTATCGTTGCCTGCGTGGTTTATGGGTTTTATTGTTAAAGCGGATCAAACGATTTTTGGCAGATAGAAAGAAAAGTTTTATATTTGCAAAATAAAATGACATGGTTTCGTGGCCGAGTGGTTAGGCGGAGGTCTGCAAAACCTTTTACAGCGGTT
>CAZPVB010000226.1:0-5548 GCA_964589855.1 uncultured Bacteroidales bacterium | reverse complement strand
GTTAAAATTTCTACATCGGGTGCTGCTTCTTTCAGGGCATCAATCCATGGTTTTGTTTTGATTACTTTACTGAAAATTACGATTGACATATCTGCTATTTATTTAACAACAAAAATAAGAGGTTTTCTTTTAATCCATAGCCAGAAAATTGTTATACTGAAACTGAGGAATGTGATGCCCACCAGGGGATAATATAAGATTTGCCGGTAAAAACATCCGGAAACAATTCAGCGAAATCTTCTCCTGCAACTTTTTCGTAATCTGGTATGGTATCTTCAAACGATTTCTTATCAAAGACACAAAAAATATGTTTTTCCTTGCTGACACTAATCAGGATTGAGAGAAATTCAGGATTAATTTTTCAAAACCTGGCAGATGGCACAACTTTTCTTGCAAAGAAAAATAACCCCGGATACATCGTTGATAGAAAGCAACAGAAAATGTCTCAGGATAAGAAAAAGGAAGATTTTTCCGATGGGAATAGGATGCTGTTGGTCATTGGAAAGCCTTGTACTATTCTCTAATTATCCTCTTTCATTTCATTGATCTCTATCCTTACAGCATAATCCTTGGGTTTTATGTCAAGTGAATACATCTCGGCATATTGCTGGGTTATTTCTGCACCAAAGAAAAATATAAGTGAAGAATAAAACACCCATAACAATATTACCACAAGAGAACCAGCTGCTCCATACATTGCATCAATATTTGTACTCCCCAAACCAAAGCTGATAATGGCTTTCCCCAATAAAAACAATATTGTGGTGATAAGAGCACCCACCCAGGTAACCCTCCATTTAATATATGCATCGGGGAGAAAACGGTAGATCATAGCAAAGAATATCATTACAATGGCAAAGGAAAAGATGGAATTTCCCACCTCAATGATCAAAACCGTAAACTCAGGAAAACTCTCGTACATAAAATCCTTGAACAGAGACATAGCGGCATCCACAATAAAGGAAATGAGCATCACAAATCCCAGGCTGAGTATCAATCCGAATGAAATAACACGGTCGTATAATGCTTTCAAAATATTGTGCCTGGGTTTTGCCCGGATCCTCCAAACGAAGTTAAGAGAGTTCTGAAGTATGGAAAAAAAAGTAGTAGATATGAAAATGAAGATGATAAATCCAACGATGACACCAAAAATACTTTTTTGTGTGTCCTGAAAATTTTCTACTATGCTGCGGATGTATTTCATACCCTGCTCTCCCAGAAAATTGTCTATTTGCTCAAAAAGTTTGGTTTGGATTTGATCTTGTCCTAGCAATATTCCTGCAGCAGATACAACAATTATAATCACAGGAGCCATGGCAAAAACGGCAAAGAAGGCAGTGGTGCCCGCCAGCTGCACCGGATTATCTTTCTTATATCTCCTGATAGCACGCCTGAACAACTCAAAAACTCTTCTTAATTTATTTTCCATATTACTTACACCATAGTTTGAAAAAAGTTAGTCAAATAATATACCAGCAACTTTTTTTCAACCTACGCTTTTGTTGAATCTGAATTTGATCCTTGCCAGTATTTTAATATTCAAACTGGATCGAATGTTGTTTATGCATATGACAACTCAACTTGCAACGAAGGCAACCTTTCAAGCCGGAAACAAGATTTTTATGGACATTAAATTCAAACTATTATGTTACGATGGATTATTACTTTTCTCGTTATCGCATTGATTGCAGCAATATTCGGTTTTGGTGGAATAGCAGCCGGAGCAGCATCCATTGCTAAGATTTTGTTTTACATCTTTTTGGTCTTGTTTGTTATCAGCATTATAGCTGGCGCAGTGAAGGGGTTTAAATAGTCTCAGCAAGAAAACTCATTATTTTTACATGTGCTTGATAAGAAAGCGACAAGTGCAAGGCTTGCGATGACTGAAAAACAGGAGTTTACTTTTCGTAAATGACTGTTTTGAAGGTGAGCATAACGCAGCAATTGTCGTTTTCTTGCAAGCACTAAATAAATCAAATTATTGTCGTTTGATGAACCGGGCCATGACAATAAAAATTGACACACACGCGGAAAACTGTAGAAATAAATTCACGTATCAGGGAAAATTTTCAGCATAATGAATGGTAGAGATTTACTTTTTGAAAGTGGGTAAAAGATATTGATCAAAACTTATTCCTGTTGGCAAAAGCCACCAGCGAAAGCATTACGGGCACTTCTACCAGCACACCTACCACCGTAACCAATGCAGCGGGCGACTGCAAGCCAAACAAGGCAATGGCAACCGCTACGGCAAGTTCAAAGAAGTTGCTTGCACCAATCATTGCCGCCGGGGCACACACGGTATAGTTTAGTTTCAACTTCTTTCCACCAAACCAGGCCAGGAAAAAGATAAAGTAAGTTTGGATGACCAACGGCACTGCTGCCAAAAGAATAATCAGAGGGTTGCTGAGAATATTCTGCCCCTGAAAAGCAAACAATAATACCAGGGTAATGAGCAATGCCACGATACTAATGGGCTTTAAACGGGGTAGGAATGTATTTTTAAACCAATCAATACCTCTTGTCTTTAACAATATCCTTTGTGTAATCACTCCTGCCAGCAAAGGCACCACTACAAATATCAACACGCTGTAAACCAAAGTATCATAGGGAATAGATACATTGGTGATTCCCAGCAGCAGTCCTACAATAGGAATAAAGGCCACCAGAATAATCAGGTCATTCACCGAAACCTGCACCAGGGTATAATTGGGGTCACCATCAGAAAGATAAGACCAAACAAACACCATGGCAGTGCAGGGAGCAGCGCCCAGGATGATGGCACCGGCAATGTATTCTCCGGCCAATTCGGGATCAATCCAGGCCGAATACAGCTTATCAAAAAATATCCAGGCAAAGAAAGCCATAGAGAAGGGTTTGATCAGCCAGTTGATGATCACTGTCCAGACAATTCCTCTGGGTTTTTTTCCGATTTTTTTGATGCTGCCAAAATCAACCTGCAGCATCATGGGGTATATCATCAGCCAAATGAGGATAGCCACAGGTATGTTTACCCTGGCAATCTCCATGCTGCTGATCACTTCAATACCATCGCCAACAAAATGGCCGATGCCAATACCTGCCAGGATGCCCAGCGCAACCCAAAGGGTCAGATATTTTTCGAAAAATCCAATGGTTTTCTTTGGACTGTCAGGAATTACTGTCTTTTTGATGGGTTCTTTCATGATTTAGATGTTTTATCAACGCAAATGGCACAACGAATTAAGCAAAGGTGTTGAACCATTGAATCAAAACCTTTGCGTTTGCACTCCGATGCTTTCTGCTCATAATCAATTACTTATCTGCACTAACTGTAATAGAAAAAATGCCTTTTTTATGGTTTCGGAAATCCGGCATTTCTTTTTCATTCAAATATAGATTAAGATTATCTGCCGGAATTTCGATGCTGCGCTGCTTGTGCACACGCACATTTTTGAAACCGGATTTCCGTATGGTTTCCAGGTATTCGTCCATCTGCATGGCGCCTGATACACAGCCGGCATACATTTCAGCATCTGTGCGAAGTTTTTCGGGCAAATCACTTTTTAAAACCACATCCGATACACAAAAATGACCACCGGCTTTGAGAACACGGTGAATTTCAGTAAAGGCTTTATTTTTATCAGGCACCAGGTTGAGCACACAATTAGAGATTACTACATCAAACTGATCACTTTCCAGGGGCATCTGTTCAATGTCGCCCAGGATAAAATCTACATTCTGAAAACCAGTTTTTTGTTTATTGAAGGCAGCTTTGGCAATCATCTCCTCGGTAAAATCCAGACCGGTAACCTTTCCTGTTTCGCCAACAATGGCACGTGCCACAAAGCAGTCGTTTCCGGCGCCACTGCCTAAATCGAGTACTTGATGCCCCGGTTTTATACCGGCATATTCGGTGGGGATGCCGCACCCCAGACCGAAATCTGCATCTTTGTTGTATCCATTCAGCGTATCGTAGTTTTCGCTGAAAACGGTATAATCAAAACCACAGCAGTCTGAAGAAGTGCTGCAACAGCTGTTAGATCCGGATTCGGTGGAATTTTGCAGAGCAATCTGCCCGTATTTTTCTTTTACGATAGTTTTTTTTTCTTTTGTGTTCATGAGAATTTAGTTTTTAACCCCTGGAGATTTCTGAAAAACTCCAAAAAGGTGTTCAATTTCACAACTGAGGTTCAATCTCATCTTTATACAATTTGTAAAAACCGTCTTTGATTTCTTCACGCACGCGGATGAACTCACTCCAGATATATTCTTCTGATCCGGTAACATGCGAAGGGTCATCAAAACCAATGTGCAGACGATGCTTCACCTTGCCCAAAAATGCGGGGCAATTTTCATTGGCACCACCACAAACTGTAATCACATAATCCCACTCCTGATCAAGATATTTTTCAACTGAATCAGATGTATGGTGGCTAATGTCGATGCCAATTTCTTTCATGGCGGCAACAGCCTTTTCATTCAACTTTCCGGAAGCTTCGGTGCCGGCGGAACGAACAGTCATTCTTTTATCAAAGGATTCCATAAAACCATGGGCCATTTGGCTGCGGCAGGAATTTCCGGTACATAAGATGAGGATTTTCATAGATAAATTGAGGTTAAGGGTAAGATTAAGGTTAAGTATTTAAGACATGTACATTTACTTGTTTTTCAATTCTTTTCCGGGAAAAAATTATAATTCTAACAATGGTTTTCCTTTACATCAATTGCAGCAAGGAATGTATCAATCTCCTCTCTGAGTATTTCAATGGTTTTGGCATTGAGGCAGTAATTGGTTTTTACGCCTTCCACCGTTCCTTTTATCAACCCGGCATTGCGAAGTTCTTTCAGATGCTGATTAACAGTGGTGCGACTCAAAGGGAGTTCCTCTGCAATATCGCCGGTGATGCAGGTTTGTATTTCGGCCAGGTATTGCAAAATGGCCAGTCGTGCCGGATGAGCCAGCGCTTTAAAAATTCGTGCACGATGGATTAATACTTCGTCAAAATGGGTTTCTCTGTTGGTGGACATTGTTACTTTTTTTGTTTCTAAATGATGAATTATGGGTAACCAGTGATGAGATCATGATGTTTAAATCTTATTTACTCATAGATCCTTTGCTTTTTGCATTTCACCATTGATTTCGAATGCTTTCATTAGCGTATTGGTAATGGTTCCATATTTTAAAATATTCTTATGCCAATTTTTAATTTTCCGGTCATCCACGTCTGTATCTACTTCAATATGGTAAGTAATCTCCTTCATTAAAGGCGGATTATCATTTCTGATGCCGTGCAGAAAAATATTTGCTTTCCGATAAGGGAATTTCAATATTTCCGAATACCGTTGAATATTTTTCAACATACATGCTGCCAGTGATGTAAGTAACAATTCTGCCGGATTGGGTAAATTGTCATCTGTTCATAATTTTATTAAATCGGTCAGATGGAGCTCGCCAAAACTCCGGTTTTGTATTTTTGTCCATGCCACGAAATCTAATCATCCGCGTGTGTGTCAAAAACTTTGTCATGGCTCGGTTCATCACGTCCTGAAGTTGCATCAAAATGAA
>CAZPVB010000225.1:0-5594 GCA_964589855.1 uncultured Bacteroidales bacterium | reverse complement strand
TAGACCAGACAAGAGGCTGGTTCTTTACCTTGCATGCCATTGCCAGTATGCTCTTCGATTCGGTGGCATTCAAAAATGTAGTATCCAACGGTTTGGTTCTCGATAAAAAAGGCAATAAAATGTCGAAAAGACTGGGCAATGCCGTTGACCCTTTCAAAACCATTGAAAAATACGGACCTGATGCCACCCGGTGGTATCTCATCACCAATGCCCAACCCTGGGACAATATCAAATTTGACCTGGAAGGTATTGCCGAGGTACAACGCAAGTTTTTCGGTACCCTTTACAATACCTACGCATTTTTTGCGCTGTATGCCAACATTGACGGATTTGAATACAAGGAAGAAGAAATCGAACTTCAGAACAGGCCCGAGATAGACCGCTGGATCTTATCTGAACTCAATACGCTGATCAAAAAAACAGATACATGCTACCAGGATTTTGAACCTACCCGCGCCGGACGGCTCATACAATCTTTTGTTGATGAACACCTGAGTAATTGGTATGTAAGACTCTCGCGCCGCAGATTCTGGAAGGGAGATTATTCTTCGGATAAAATATCTGCATACCAGACATTGTATAAATGCCTGGAGGTGGTCAGCCAGCTATCTGCACCCATTGCACCCTTTTTCAGCGACCGTTTATATACCGACCTTAATTCGGTATCCAAACGCTCTGATGCTTTATCTGTTCACCTGACAGATTTCCCTGTTGCCAAGGATGCTTTCATAGACAGTGACCTGGAAGAAAGAATGCAACTGGCGCAAATGATCTCCTCCCTGGTGCTGGGACTGAGAAAAAAAGTAAACATAAGGGTTCGCCAGCCTCTTCAGAAAATAATGGTGCCGGTGCTTGATGAGAAATTCAAACATCAACTCGAAGGAGTAGAACAACTTATTTTATCTGAGGTGAATGTGAAAGAACTGGAATACCTGACAGACACATCGGGCGTATTGGTGAAAAAAATAAAACCAAACTTCAAAACGCTTGGCCCCCGTTATGGCAAACTCATGAAAACCATTGCTGCCCGTATATCCGCTTTTGACCAGGACGAAATAGCAAGCATAGAAAAAGAAGGAGAATATACTTTTGAATTGGAAGGGCAGGAAATAAAACTGACCAGTGCCGATGTTGATATCTTATCGGAAGATATACCGGGTTGGCTGGTTGCCAGTGAAGGCAAAATAACCGTTGCCCTGGATATCAATATTACAGAAGATCTGAAGCAGGAAGGCATAGCACGTGAACTGATCAACAGAGTGCAGAATTTGCGCAAAGAAAAAGGACTTGAAGTAACCGATCAGATTGAATTGTTTGTGCAAAAACAACCACAAATTAGTGATGCAATAATCAGCAATAATGAGTATATTTGTTCTGAAACACTCGCTGTAAACCTGCATTATGTTGAAAATATAGAAGATCAAAAAGACAAAACAGAGGTTGATATTACAGATGATGTGAAAACATTTGTAAAAATTAAAAAAACGAATCATTCAATAAATTAATATAGATTATGGAAAATAAGCAAGAAAAAACCCGTTACTCCGATGAGGAACTAATGGAATTCAAAGCTATCATCATGAAAAAACTTGATGAAGCGCGGGCTGGACTTAAGATTCTTACCGAAGCTTATACCACACAAAACGCTAACGATACCAATGACACATCTCCTTCGTTCAAAATTCTTGAAGAAGGTTCGCAGGTTCTTTCCAAAGAAGAAAACAGCCAATTGGCTGCCCGCCAGCAGAAGTTCATCCGGGATCTGGAAAATGCACTCATTCGCATTGAAAACAAATCATATGGTATTTGCAGAGTAACAGGCAAACTGATCTCAAAAGAAAGATTAAGGAGCGTACCGCATGCCACCATGAGTATTGAAGCAAAACTAAACCAACACATCAAAAAATAGATGCAGCGCTTCTCTGTGAAAAAAAAATACATTCCCTGGATCGTTGTTTTTATCATTCTCCTGCTCGATCAAACAAGCAAGATTATTGTAAAAACCAATATGCTCCTGTATGAAAATATTCCCGTTATTGGTGATTGGTTCAACATCTATTTTATCGAAAATGAGGGAATGGCTTTTGGAATGCAATTCGGAGGCGAATACGGAAAACTTTTGCTGAGCATCTTTCGTATTGTTGCTGTTGGGTTTATTGGCTGGTACATTCACAAACTGATCAAAGAAAATGCCCCCAAAGGATTGATCATATGTATTTCTATGATCATGGCCGGAGCGTTGGGAAACATTATAGACAGTGCCTTTTACGGAATCATCTTCTCTGAAAGCTATCCCTATCGTGTTGCAGAAATGTTTCCCGAAGCAGGTGGATATGCCACTTTTCTTCATGGAAAAGTGGTAGATTTGCTGTATTTCCCTGTTATTCAAGGTAGTTGGCCAGGATGGTTTCCCATTTGGGGCGAAAGAGAATTTATTTTCTTCAGACCCGTTTTCAACTTTGCCGATTCATCGATAACACTGGGCGTATTTATCCTGCTCATCTTTCAGAAAAAGTTTTTTGCTTTCGAAGAACAAAAAAAGAAGGATCATGGTCTGGAATCAGAACCCATTTAGAAACTGAGCAATACTTTTTTAGCGAATTTCATTACAAAGAATATCAATTTTTGTTTTCTCAAAGAGACCAATCAAAAAATCGCATGCTCCTGGCATGCGATTTTTTTTGTCAACAAACTTTTTGCATATGTACTTGTTTGATTATAGAATGTAAAAATAAAAGTATAATTAAAAATTTGAATACATATGTGGAAAGAAGAAAACAACAAACTCGTACGTAATTTTCAATTTGACAATTTTATAGAAGCATTTGCTTTTTTATCTAAAGTGGCGATTCTGGCAGAAAAGATGAATCATCATCCCGAAATTTTCAATGTTTACAACAAGGTAACCATTAGCCTGTCCACACATGATGCCGGTGATATTGTAACAGATAAAGACAGAAAGCTTGCCGGGGAGATTGATAAAGTTATCTGATATTATTACCTATTCAACACAATACAATAGGAATTTTCAAAACAAAATCGTCCTGATTGGTACAAATCAGGGTTATGTTTTTATGCTGATAATTGATTGCTTAGCAAAATCATTACAAAAACACGCTCTTGCAACGCTTTGAAATTAGTCTGCAATGCTATTTTGAAATATATACTTTTAAAATCGAAACATGGATCGCCCTTTTCAAGCAATTTTTTACCTGATAATTCTCGGTCTGTCTTTTCCTGTAAATGCCCAGGAAAAAATAGAACGGGAAAAATCTGTAAAACAATCTGAAGTTCCCCCAAAAGCGCTGGAGTGGATTTCTGAATCTTTTGATTCTCCCCAAAAAGTTAAGTGGTATCATGAGATATCTAATGAGGGGATCAGCTACGAAGCAAAATTAAAACATCAAACAGATAATTATAGCGTTAAATTCGATACCACCGGTATAATCAGAGATGTTGAAAAAATAATCAGAATCAAAGAAATAGAAACCTTTGCCAGAAAATCGATTACAGACTATTTTGAAGAAAACTATCAAAGGTTTAAAATTTTAAAAATACAGATACAATATACTGGTACTCCTGACCATTTGCAGAAGATGCTAATCAGAAATATGGATAAAGATGGGGAAGATTTCGGAAAACTTAATATTGTTGTGAAATATGAAATCGAATACAGGGGTAAAACAAAAACTGATGACAGACTATGGGAAGCCCTATTTGATAAACGGGGTAAACTTTTGTCGAAAAGAGTGATTATCCTGCAACAAAATTTCAATGTAGAGTATTAATTTTTTTTATTGTTCTCCTTTTTGAAGGATAATTAAAGTAACTGTATGGAGTTTTCTCCGTTCATTCTTTTATCTTTGCGCCGCCACTTGAAGTTAACGTTTACTTAACGTAAAGATAATATTTTAATAACAATACTATTTTTAATCCAACGAGTAAAGAATACGATTAATGATTAAAAACATCCTTTTCAGAAAAAATAATCCATTTTTAATTGCCTTTTTGATTATGGTCGGAATTATTCTTTTCTCATCCTCCGTATCGAGAAGCAACGGTATTGGAAGTGCCCCTGAAATCTCCCTGGGATACAAGATAAATAACAACTGGAGCATGGCATCTAAAATAGAATCTTTTCATACCTTCTATAATTTTAATGACAACACAAACAATTCGTGGAATTATAGTTACGAAGGCACTGATGTTCAATTATTCCTCAATTACAGACTGAATCCCTTCTGGCGCATAGCGGTTGGATACCAGCTGGGCACTGAGCTTGAAAACATTTTTGAACATCGTACTATACAGCAATTAACCTACAGCAGAAGACCCGAAGGTATTTTATTCGGTCACCGGATGCGTACCGATCAAACATACTACACTGATGATTCTCCTCAATTCCGGTTGCGATACAGGTTGTCGGTGGAAATACCCTTGCAGGGGCAGGCAATTGATGCCCGTGAGTTTTATGTTGTAACTTCAGATGAACTCATTTTGGCAACCCAACATAACAATGCTGAACTGGAAAACAGACTCGCTTTGTGGCTGGGATATCAGTTTTTGAACGGTAATGAATTGCAAACCGGTGTTGATTATAGAATAGATTCTACAGGCGATCAAAAAGTATGGTTGAAAATAGCCATGAACCTGAGATTATAAAAAGAATACTCTTTCTCAAAATATTGAAAGCAATCATTCTTTTTTTGCTGATCACTTTGGATATGAAATAGTTCACTAATCTGGGTTTGTGACACACATAATTATCAATATATCCTTGAGTCTGCTCTAAAAAGATTATTGTCCACAAATTACACAAATTTACACCAATTATAGAGTTTGATATTCAGACAATTAAAAACATAGAATTCTCACGAACTGTAAGCTCGACGAAGTCAATTTCCCGAAAACTTGTTTTCGGAGTAGACTCATCCTTTAACATTTTCCCCTCTTCTTTGTTATTAAAAAGTCTCAGATAGGATTTTTATAAACTTTTTTCTTAGAGATAAGAAAATAACTTTAATCGGATTCATCAAATCACAGAAAGAGATTCAGAACATTTAAAACGATCATAGTAATTATACAGGAATTGATTTTACGCCCATGACCATCAGAGAATTCGAACAACTACAGTCAGAAAACCCGGCTTTTATGCTGTACTTTCATAATGATACATGCGGGGTTTGTAAATTTCTTTATCCAAAGGTTGAATCCCTGTTGAACGATAAATTTCCGAATATAAAACTTTTGAGGGTGTCGGCTGAGGATAGCCGCGAATTGGCAGGGCAACTCAGAATGCTTAGCGTACCAGGTATTTTACTTTTTCTGGAAGGAAAAGAATATCTGCGCAGCAATGGCATGGTCTCTCTCGATCAAATGGAATCACAAATACAAAGACCCTACACCCTTATGTTCGACTAATTTTGCCTTAATATTATCCATCCACAACATTTAACATTTTTTTAACGGTACTCATGTAATAAAACGTTTGTTTCGAAGACTTATAGCACATATTCGTATTCATATTAACCCAAACAAACATTTTATGATAGAGGTAAGCAATTTAGTGAAGGAGTTTCCACTCAACAAAAAAC
>CAZPVB010000224.1:3048-5704 GCA_964589855.1 uncultured Bacteroidales bacterium | reverse complement strand
AAAGAGCAGAGGAATTTCTGCAGACCGGTCAGGACGCCCGTTTCCTCGAAGGGCGTAGTGTGGCTTTTGAACCCGAGTTGGGAGAACGAGGTACCGACCTGTCGGAAGAAGGAAAAAAACTATTTGTGCAGTGGGTGAAAGAACAGTACCAGACCATAGAAAAACTCAATTACGCCTGGAATCAACACCACGTTTACCTCCAGCCCAACGAAGGACATCCTTTTGAATCGTGGGAAGACTTCGACAACAGATGGCAGCAACTAAGCAACAAGGAATACAGACATCTGCGGGATATCCTGAGATTTAAAGTTGAACATAGCCTGGGTTCCATCAAAAAACGCATTGATGAGTTTTATGCTTTCGATCCTCATCATGTTTTCAGGGGTGGTGGCGAGATGAGTGTTTTTTTGCCCCAGGCACATATGGGAGTTGACCTGGAAAGCATTGCCAACCTCATGACCGAATACGGTTCATTTTATCCTTCCATCCATTTTGCCTGGCATTTCTTCCCCAACGATTATGAGCTTGTCAGACCTTTTTACATGCAATCCTCTATCGCCAACGATTTTTTCAAAGGCGGATGGGCGGCAACCTGGGAGTCTACCGGAGGACCGCAGCAATTTAGCGGTGGAAAAGGAGGTGCCGGTTTTACGGTTGATGAAGGGGTGATGACCCAGTTTATCCTCAGTCAGATTGCCGGTGGATTTAAGGGTTTCGGACTATGGTCGTGGAGCACACGCACTGCGGGGTGGGAAGCAGGCGAATATGCCTTGCTCGACAGGCATAACCAGGTAACACCCCGTGCCATTAGAGTAGGAAAAATTGCCCAGGCCAAAGAAAAATACCGTGATGAGCTATGGAATGCCAAAAAAGAACCCACCGTTGGCATACTTACCGACTGGGATAATGAAGCCATTTGGGCAGTAATGTCGGAGATCGGGCGCGATGAGTTCAGGATGGAACCCATTCATTCCAGGATTGGCATCAGTCGCGCTCTCATCAATGCCAACGTGCCTTTTGAATATGTTACATCGCGCGATATCAAAAAAGGACTGGCACCCCGCTATCAGGTCATTTATCTTTCGCAACAGATTGCCATCAGCGATGAACTGCTCGAACTGCTGGCTGATTATGTAAAACAGGGCGGAAGACTTGTGGCCGACCTGCCGTTTGCCTGGTTTGATGACCATAGTGCCATGAGATACAGCAATAAAGGTACGCTCATTGAAAAGGTTTTTGGTACTACCATCAACGATTTTCAGTATTCGGGTGTAAATATTCACAACCAAATTGGAGATTTTGAAATAGAAGGTTTTTTGGTGAATCAAACTCCGTCTTCAGCTAAAGTTTTGGATGTGTATGATAACGGACTGCCTGCCATTACCGAAAATTCATATGGGAACGGAACTGCTTTGTTGCTGGGTTATCAGGCTTCAAAAATGTGTTTTGAACCGGGCAACGAAACAGCAGAAAAGATGCTGATCGACTATGTGCTGGATGATTTACCCTTGCCCTATAGCGCTGATGAAGCTATTGTTTACCGACTCGCCGCACCCGATGCCGATCATTATTTTTTCATCAATGACCAGGAGGCAAAAACAGTGAACTTTAATTCCGTATTTGACTATAAAAAGGTAACAGATCTCATAACAGGAGAAGAGCTGATACTGGGAGATCCCATTTCACTGGAAAAAAACAGTGGCAGATGGTTGAGATTTGAGAAGTAAAAATCTCATTAATCATGCGGAGTAACCAAAAAGAAACATGAAACTTTATTTATATGATTGAAGACGAATGATCGAATGATCTAAAAGGTTGTATTGTTGAAAAAACAAAAACCGGGTTTTCAGAATAATCTATGAAAAGAATTTGATTTTTTTTGACATAGCAAATGCCCCCATTCATCTAACCTGTATTAGCAATATCAGGTGTTTCACAAATTAGTATTTTGTCTTTATCAGTTTGGTTTCATTACCGGACTGTTTAGCTGTGTGCTTGTTTTTCACTAATTACTTTTGCATATTTTAGTATTTTTTGATTTATTTTATATCTTTGTTTTGTTTGTCGTTTTAAAAAAACGCAGATCGTCAAAGCAGTGGTATAGATGTACCCAAAATACTCAATACAAACACAGATTCCTTTCCTGGTATTGTTGAGTCACAATTTTTGATCACCCCTGATACAGGCTAAGTACCTGCAATCAGATGCTTCGCGAATAGTTCTATCAATACGATACTGATCTTTCCTAGTTACCTTTTGTGATTGTAATACCATACCTGTAGAGTAGTAGAGTTCTTAAAAAAACTGATTTATGGAAAACAAGAAAGAAAAAATTCTGATTACCGGAGTTGAGCAAGAAGATTTTTTAAGAATCCAGTCATATTTAGATGATACTTTTCCCGAAATGGATGTACTTACTGCAGGGGAAAAAATCTGATCCCATTGTGTTGGCAGCAGCATACAATCCTGATATGGTCATGATCGGTTGTGTTTCGGGGAAAACAGATCCCATTTCGTTTTGCAAAAGTCTAAAAAATGATCCACTGCTGCAAAAAATTCCTTTGCTTGTTATCATCCCCGAAAAAAATAATACCACGCTTTGCCGGCAGGCGTCTCTGTGTGGTGTTGATGCATTTCTGTATTCCCCTTTTGATGA
>CAZPVB010000224.1:0-2948 GCA_964589855.1 uncultured Bacteroidales bacterium | reverse complement strand
GCCGGCAGGCGTCTCTGTGTGGTGTTGATGCATTTCTGTATTCCCCTTTTGATGATATTGATCTTGCAATGCAGATAAAAACATTGTTGAGGATTTGCAAAGTCAATATTTCTGCAAAAATGGCAAAAGCATCAGAAAAATCAAAAGTAGAGAACCATAGTGAAGAAAAAGAGGATGCCAATAAAACCCTTCAGCAAAACCAGCATGAGGTCAAAAACAGGGAAGAAAATGAAGCAGCACTCTCAGCGAGTGAAGAAAAGTTTAAAAGCTATATTGAAAATGCACCTTTGGGCATTTTTATAGTAGATGGAAAGGGCAAATATGTAGATGTAAATGAGTTTGCCGAAAAAATGACGGGATATAAGCGGGAAGAGATCATTGGAAAACATATTCTTGATTATATCTTGCCCGAAGACTATCCTCTTGCACAAAAACATTATCAAACCGTGGTAGAGAAGGGGGAAGCAAGTGTTGACGTAAGATATATAAGAAAGGATGGAGCAATCCGCTACAGTGCGGTGAAAGCAGTAAAACTATCAGAGGATCTGTTTTTGGGATTCAAATCAGACATAACAGATCGTAAGAATGATGAGAAAAAACTGAAAGAAAGCGAGGAAAGGTACCGGCTTATCGCAGAAAACACTTCCGATGGCATCATCGTGTTTGATGCCAATAACCAGTTGACTTATGCATCACCTGCTTATCTGAACCAATTTGGATATTCTGAGGAACAAACCCTTAAAAGAAACAAAGATGCAATTTATGAGTTGGTACACCCTGATGACCGGGACGCTTTATTCGCAAACATTTTCCGGGCAATTGGTCAAAAAAAGGAAGATTTGGTTTATACCTACCGTTTTAAAAACGGAAAGGGAGAATACATTTGGCGCGAAGATCGCGCAAAATTTAAATATGATAAAAGCGGAAATTATGAGGGAATAAATGTAATATGCCACGATATTACAGATAGAAAACACGCAGAGAATGCATTGTTGGAAAGTGAAGCGAGATTTAAAAATATGTTTGAATACCATGATGCTGCTATGCTGCTCATCGAACCCATTACAGGCAATATTGTAAATGCAAATCGGTCTGCTGTAAAATTTTATGGCTACCCAAAATCAGAATTATGCGCTAAGAATATTTCAGAAATAAATGTTTTTTCTCCGGATAAGGTAAAAGATGAAAAAGAAAAAGCTTTTAACAACCGTAAAAATTATTTTATTTTTTCCCATAAACTATCAAATGGAGAGATAAGAACCGTTGAGGTTCACTCTTCGCCCATTAATTTTCAGGGTAAACGCGTTTTGTTTTCAATAATTCATGATGTTACCGAGCGTCAACAAGCGGAAACAGACTTACAGAAAAGTAAAAAACTACTCTCTCAGGCAGAAGAAATAGCCGATATGGGAAGCTGGGAATATGATTTTGAAAAAGACGTAACATTATGGTCAGATGGTATGTTCAAAATCCTTCAACTATCGCCCGAACAGGGCGCACCAAAACTTGCTGAACATGCTGCTTTTTTCACCATCGAAAGTTTTGAGCGATTAAGAAAAGCATTGAAGGAGTGCTCCATAAGTGGTAAACCATATGAAATTGAATTACAATCCATACGATCGGATGGCGAAATACGAACTTGCATCGGTAAGGGAAGAGCTGAAAAAAATCAGGATGGAAAAATTATACAATTATGGGGCACTTTAAATGACATTACAGAAAGAAAACGTGCAGAGAAAGCCATACATGATATTGCAATAGCAAAACAAACTGTGAAATTTAAGCAAAACTTCCTGGCCAATATGAGTCATGAGATCAGAACTCCCCTTACCGGTGTATTGGGAATGATCGACGCGCTGGAAGATACTAAACTAACGGAAAATCAGAAAGATTTTGTAAATACCATCAAGCTGTCGGGCGAAAATCTAAAAGAAATTATTGACCAGGTACTTGATTACTCAAAAATAGAGGCCGGTAAGCTAACGCTTAAACCCAGCGCGTTCGATTTACGCTCTGTACCGGAAACAGCAAAGATGCTCTTTAAAAATAACATCAAAAAGGGGGTGGACATATCCATTCAAATTCAAGACAAAATACCTGCTTATATCCGTGCAGATAAATACCGGTTGTCGCAAATTGTCAATAACCTGGTATCTAATGCTGTAAAGTTTACATCTGAAGGACAAATTGAGATCAGGACTTCCCTGGTTGAAACCCCTGATGAAACCAATGATATTACGATAAAAATTGAAGTGGAAGATACAGGAATAGGCATACCTCCTGAAATGGAAAAAAATCTCTTTCTCCCTTTTTCTCAAATAGAGGAAATAGACACTATTTACCATGAAGGTACAGGATTGGGGTTATCTATTTGCAAACAGCTTGTAAAGATGATGGATGGCGAGATAGGAATGATAAGCAAACCCTCAGGAGGCAGTATTTTTTGGTTCACCTTTCATGCAGGTTTAGCAGAGGTTCCTCTTGAAAAAAAGTATAATTCTTCCAAAAATACCCTACCGACTAATCTGAAAATATTATTGGCAGAGGATAAAGTTGTAAATCAGAAGGTCGTAAAATTAATGTTGACCAATCTCGGAAATACCGTAAGTATCGTCAACAATGGACAGGAAGCATTGGATATATACCAGCCGGATACATTCGACCTTATCCTGATGGACATCCAGATGCCGGTAATGAATGGTGTTGCAGCAACGCAAAAACTGAAAGAAAAATATAACGACCTGCCACCTGTGGTCGGGCTGAGTGCCAATGCCTTTGAGGGCGACCGCGAAAAATACATGAAACTGGGTATGGACGAATACCTTACCAAGCCTGTGAAGAAGGCGGATTTTGAAAAATTAATCAGTAAAATCATTCATTCACCACTTGAAAGGCTAAGACCCTCCCCTGAACGCTAAAAGCATTTGAAACCCCATTGAGCGGTTGGA
>CAZPVB010000223.1:0-5949 GCA_964589855.1 uncultured Bacteroidales bacterium | reverse complement strand
GCAGATGTTAGATTGATATCAACCTGCAGGGCTGACATCTGGTAACTTCTGGCTAGGGAAAAAGATGGAAATAAATGGTTGATCAAAAGAATAAAAAGGATGACTTTTATCAGGAAACGAATTTTTAACATGGTTTGAATTTTTTATTGTTAAAAGATTAAAGATAATCAATCGATCAGTCAAATCCGAAAACTTGTTTTCGGCAAATCTGTGGCCATTTTATGTTTTTAAACCCACTGCTTATCAGCATTTGTGTAAATCTTTGTAATCTGCGGATAATTCACTTTTTAGAGTGGACTCATCTATCAAATACCTTTCTTGCTCAGTAATTCCTTGTATTTTTCAATATTCTCTTCTATACTGCTATCAAGTTGTGGTTCAACAATATCGGTATATTGTTTCATCTCTTCGTAAATAATTTTTGCCACCAGATACCTGGCCTCTTTTTTATCATCTGCCGGTATGATATACCAGGGAGCATGGGGAAGAGATGTATTATTAATCGCTTCTTCATAGAAAAGATGATAATCATCCCAGAGTTTCCTTTCCGTAAGATCGCTGGGTTCAAATTTCCAGTTCTTGTTCTTTTTCTCCAACCGGCGAAGCAATCTGCTTCTTTGCTCCTCTTTGCTCATATGTAAAAAAAACTTGAAGACAATGATGCCATTCTGAACAATATGCTTCTCAAAATTCCTGATCTGGTTAAATCGCTTTTCCCAAAAATCCGGCGGAATATCCTCCACCGTCTCTATTCCAGGAATGTTCTCATTGAGCAAATAATGCGGGTTGACTCTTGTAACCAAAACATTTTCGTAATGACTTCGGTTGAAGATGGAATATTTTCCTTTGGGCGGCAGGGCAACATAATGCCTCCATAAATAATCGTATTGCAGTTCATTGCGGGTAGGAGGTTTAAAACTATGCACCACAACGCCTCTGGGGTTTAAGCGGCGAAACACTTCTCTGATCAAACTATCTTTTCCTGAGGTGTCCATTCCCTGCAATACCACCAACACCCCGTACCTGTTGTGTGCATACATGATATCCTGCATCTTACTGAGTTTTTTACTTACTTTTTTCAGCGCCTTTTTCTTTTCCTTTTTAGATGTTTCGTGCATGATCGCTGTAGGTAATTCCGATAGTTGCAACGGTCCGTTTACGATAAAATCCTGCGGTAAATAGTCTTCCATAGAGGTAGCGTTTTTTTCTTTCTTATGAATGAGGTTTGTTTATGGGTAATAAAATACTTATTGTTGTTGTTTTTAATGAAATCAAGGAGTTTGCTGGGTTCAACTTTCCATCTGATTGTAATTTCCACAATTAATATTAGAACGCTGATGACGCTGATTTTACAGATAATCGCTGACAGAAAAAATCTGCGCAAATCCGTTCAATCTATGCCGTGTCCCGGATATAGACGAAATGATCTGCGTTCCATTTATTTTAATCATCCGCATATGTGTCAATATGATTATCATGGCTCGGTTCAAATTTCAATTTGAATCTTCTATAGAGAAGCGATAAATGGTAGTGGAACGATACTCCTCTCCCGGACGTAATACTGTTGATGGAAAGGATGGTTGATTTGGTGAATCAGGAAAATGCTGGGTCTCGAGGCAAAAGGAGGTACGGTGTTCATAGGATTCACCTCTTTTCCCGGTATTAGTCCCATCCAGAAAATTCCCACCATAAAACTGCAATCCTGGTTCTGTTGTAAACACTTCCATTTTTCTTCCGCTTGTGGGTTCTACAACAAATGCAGCAAACTCAGGGTCTGTTGCACCCTTAGATTTGTTTAGGACAAAGTTATGGTCGTATCCTTTCCCAAATTGCATTTGCTCATGATCTGCATCCAGCCTTTCGCCTATGGGTGTGCAATAAGTAAAATCGAAAGGGGTTCCGCTAACAGGTTCCAGATTGCCTTTGGGAATTAAATTCTCATTTACGGGTGTATAATATACGGCACTTATCTTTAGTTCATGATCATTAATGGTTTTATTACCCTCACCGGCAAGATTAAAAAATGCGTGGTTGGTAAGGTTCAGCACTGTTACCTGGTCGGTAACAGCATGGTAATCTATCTTCAACTCATTGTTATGGGTTAAGGTATAATGCACTGTTACCTTAAGATCTCCCGGGTACCCCTCTTCCATATCCGGCGACAAATAGGTTAATTTTAGGGTTTGAGGATCGATTTGCTCCGCATCCCAGACTACGTTGTGAAATCCGCCGGGACCACCATGCAGATGATTGGGACCATTATTAGTAGCCAGATCGTACTCAGTACCCTCAAGGATAAACATTCCATTTGCAATCCGGTTGGCGTATCTTCCGATCAGTGCTCCAAAATACAATTCACTGGAGTTCAGATATTCATCAAAAGAGTGGAAACCAGTTACAACATCATCGAAAACACCATTTTTGTCAGGAACCAAAAGCGCAACAATACGTCCGCCGTAGTTAGTAATATCGGCACGCAATCCGTTCTCGTTGACCAGCGTAAAGAGTTTTACATCTTTTTCATTAAATACGGCATTAAAATCTTTAGGGTCGGGGTGCTTTACTCCTTCTGCATATTGGTACCCTGAAGACTGGTCACAATTTGCCATACCAAATGCCAATAAAGCAAGTACATAATGTCTGATAAAGGTTTTGATTTTTCGCATGATAATTGATTTTTAGTTTATTTAGATAAAAAACAAGTAAAAAGGATCTTTTTTAGCAAAAAATATTAGAAGGAGGCATATTTTGCAAAACTTTGGTGCAGTGCTTCCCTGATAATCTGATCACTCCAATGATCTTCTGTTATTCAACTCCGCTGTGATTTCATCCATTTTTCTTTGATTAAGCGGATAAAGGCTCATCAAGGCTGCTCCCATCAGGGCAATCAGTGCCGGAATCCAGCTCATTAGCATCTTAATACCTGGAATTGCTCCCTGTATAGCAGCAGAATCCTGCCCATCGTAATTATAGGCTCCCAGCACAAATCCGATAACAGCACCTGCCACTCCCCCACCAAATTTGATAGAGAAAGAACCAGCAGAATAAACAAGCCCTGTTGATCTGCGATGATTACGAAACTCCGAATAGTCGGCTGCATCACCCAGCATGGCAAAGAATAATGTAGGAAAAATGGCAGCAGCAAACTCCGAGAGCATGCCAATGGTGAATATCATATAAATATCATCGGGTGCGCAAAAATACAACAGACTATTTACCAGTGCCGAAAAAATCAAGGCATAAATGAAAAGTTTCCGTTTTCCCCAGCGTTTTCCCAAAACCCCGGTAACCATTGCCCCGGCAATAGAAACGATCATTAAACCCACCAGGTATGAGCCAGAAAGCAATTGGTTGTTCAGATAATGGGTAAAGTAAATGACTACAATACCCTGCTTGACAGAATTATACACATTGAATAACAAACCAATGATTAAAAGTATCAGCCAGGGTTTGTTTTTAATCAGATCCTGAAAGTCTCTTTTCAGGTTGGTCTTCTGGTTTTTTGGCGGGTGAACCCTTTCACGTGTAGAAAGAAAAGTGACGATCATAAAAAGTGATAAAAAACCAGACATTAAATATATGGCATTGCTGTAACCCTTTTTCTGATCAATGATCAATATATCGTTTTGAGTAAGGTCTTCCTCTCCTTCTACCCAAAACACATACTCTGTGTTTGATTCCATGGAAATACTCATTGAGTTAGAAGGTATATTGTCAGCCTTCTGATAAGGTTGCTTACCCACCCATGAGAAAAGGGCAATACCTTCTCTGGTTTTTATGTTTACATTCTCAACATCTTTGTTTACCGTCACAGATATTTGGTATTTACTTTCTTCAACCTGTTTCATTTGTATTTCAGGGTTTACATTTCCAAAGAAAGAAACCAGAAACAAAAGGGCACCCTGCACAATCATACCCCCTCCAAAGGCACCTACCATGCGATAGGAACCCAGGACTGTTCTTTCTTTGTTATCGCCGGTAATTACTGCCATCAGCGCGCCATAAGGGATGTTGTTGGCAGTATATATCAGTGTAAATAATATGTAGGTAACATATGCATAAATAATCTTACCGGTTGAAGTAAGATCGGGTGTTGTAAACAGAAGTGAAAGGACTATACCCAGCGGAAAGGCAGTCCAGAGAATCCATGGTCGAAATTTGCCATATTTTGTTTGGGTGCGATCACCGATAATTCCCATCAAAACATCGCTGATGCCATCGCTGAAACGGGCAACCAGCATCAACAAACCAACGGCAACGGGGCTAATGCCAAAGACATCGGTATAAAACACAAACAAAAAAGTAGCCACTCCACGCCAGGCAATATTAGCAGCACCATCGCCCAGGGCATAACCCAGTTTTTCCTGAAATGATATTTTAATGAGATTTTCCATCTGTTTATAATTTTCCACCATTAATATTAGAACGCTAATGACGCTGATTTTACAGATAATCGCTGATAGAAAAAATCTGCGTAAATCCGCTCAATCTGCATAATCTGCGTTCCATTTATCTTAATCATCCGCGTGTGTATCAATGTTATTGTCATGGCTCGGTTCATGTTTAAAATATTTACGAGTCTGGTCTGAGAACTTGTCTTTAGACGGTCGTGTTCATTGTTTACTCTGTCATGAATCTGATTAATATCATATAACTAGTGATCATTCGTGAAATTATTGGACAATACCTTTTTTTATACTGGATTCATTTATAATAAAAAAACAAATCCATGAGGATACTCCGAAAACAAGTTTTCGGGAAATTCGTGAAAATTCCATGTTTTTAATTGTTTGAATATCAGATATTAAAATTCGTGTCAATTTGTGTAATTTGTGGATAATAAACTTTTCAGAGTGGACTCATCCCTTCACTTTCAAAAAAGGACAAATTGATTTTACATCCCAAAATCCCTGATCCCTTTTGCATCAAAATCGCAATTATACCATTCATCATCAATAAAAGCACCACTTTTGCGGTACATCTCTATGGCAGGTTTGTTCCAATCCAGCACCTGCCATCGCACCCTTTTGCAATTTTCGGCACGGGCAACCTCAAAGACTTTGTTCAGCAAAGCCGTACCTGTTTTCTGGCGACGATATTGCTCTTTTACATAAATATCTTCCAGGTAAAGCGATTTGCCCACCCATGTATAATAAGCAAAAAAATACAATGCCATGCCCACGATCTCATGATGATCGGTTTCCGCTACAAAACAATCAAAAAGATCTTTTTCGAGCATCATTTGTGCTGGTGAATTGGTCACTTTTTCTGATGCTTTCTCATAGCGGGCAAGTTCTTTGATCAGTGAAAAAATGGCAGGAAAATCCTTTTCTGTTGCCTTTCTAATGGTAATACTCATATTCTGATAATGGTTTATTTATTTCTGATTTCAAACAATTGACAAAAACGAACCGAAGATAAGAAGATAAACTTAAATAGAGAAGCAGAAGAAAGAGGTTTTGCGTACTTTTGTGCAGATAAAAAAACAAACCAACATCAGTCTTAACCTTACTTTTAAAGCTTACCTTTGCAGGTTAGAACCCTTTTACCCCAAACAACCTATGAACCCATCCACAAAAACAGAGCAAGATCACAAAGAATTGGCATTTGCCATTTCCAAACATCACATACTGGGTTATATTATTGAATGCTATGCTGTTACACGAAACAAAAAACAATTATTTGAGTATGATCATAAAAGAATAAACCTTCATACCTGCCATGATTATTTTGATAAAATAAGCAAAGAGGAAATGAAGATCATAACACTGATCGAGGAATATGCCGAGGAAAATCTGATGAAACGCTTCAACTACAAAAAAGTACAAAGCAGGTACTTTTTTGATAGTCTGGAAGCGGACTTCATCAAAAAACATATTCGTCCGTTTATTGATAAAAGAATATATGAAGTTGTAGAACAGATTACAGCAACAGGTTTGCCTTTATACT
>CAZPVB010000222.1:0-5978 GCA_964589855.1 uncultured Bacteroidales bacterium | reverse complement strand
CATGTATCTTCTTACTGTCCGCTACCAGGATACAACCATTACCTGTCAGGTAATAGTCAGATAAAAAATCCGTAATCATCCGCGTTCCATTTATATCCTGCTGATCATCTACCATCATTCATAAAAGAACGCTGATTTTCAAAGATGCAGACAACGCTGATTTTCGCAGATCAAAAAAAAATCCGTGATCATCAGCGACTGCTGAAAGCATCTGCGGCATCCGCGTTACATTTACTGATCTTTATCATGGCATCTTCACTGCCTTACACCTGCGAATGCCTTTGCGACTTTGCGACTTTGCGTGAAACAAAAAGAAAGAAAGCATCCGCGTTCCATTTATAACAAGGGAGTTACAAATGTTTCACAAAATCAAAACAACTCAATTATCTATTTTATTTTTTAGTATCTTTGCACCCGCGTTTGCGAAATCATCCTGACAGATTGCTTCCAAACCAAAAAGATTCCTTTCCACGACCGGAGATCAGGTTCCTTTCAATTCAATACCGGTCAACTAAACGCAGTGTTTATGAGACGAAAAGGCACAGGTCTTTTTTAAAATCATTGTTTACACCTTTGTGTTACCTTCAATGGTCTTTTCTGATCATTGTTACCGCCATGAGGTATACGCAATACACCATAAACCACTAATTTATAATACATGAAATTTGAAAATTTAAATTTGATCCAACCTATCCTTAAGGCACTTCAATCTGAAGGATACACAACACCCACACCCGTGCAGGAAAAAACAATTCCATTGATCCTGCAAAAAAAAGACATCATAGGGTGTGCCCAAACCGGAACAGGAAAAACAGCTGCATTTGCCATTCCTATTCTTCAACTCTTAAGTGAGCAAAAGAATCAACCATCAAGAGGAAAAAAACCGATCAGAAGTTTAATTCTTACCCCTACGCGCGAATTGGCTATTCAGATCGGTGAAAGCTTTGCTACTTATGGCAAGCACACATCCATGCAATGTAAAGTAATATATGGCGGGGTGAATCAGCATAGCCAGGTACAGGCCTTGCATTCAGGGTATGATATTCTGGTTGCAACTCCAGGACGATTGCTCGACCTGATCAACCAACGCTATGTTAATCTCAGCAAAGTTGAGTTTTTCGTACTCGATGAAGCCGACCGGATGCTCGATATGGGTTTTGTGAACGACGTGAAAAAAGTGATCACACAACTACCTGCCAGAAAACAATCATTGTTCTTTTCTGCCACCATGCCCCCGGCGATTGTGGAACTGGCCGATACCTTCCTTGTCAACCCCACCAAAGTGGAGATAACACCTTCCTCTACAACCGTTGAATTGATTGATCAAAAAGTTTATTTTGTTGATAAAAGAAACAAAAGACATCTTTTGAGCGATCTGTTAAAAGGAAAAGATATCGACAGGGCATTGGTTTTTACACGTACCAAACATGGTGCTGACCGCGTAGCACGTGATCTGACCAAAGCGGGCGTTAGATCGCAGGCTATACACGGCAATAAATCACAAAATGCACGACAGGCAGCACTCGGAAATTTCAAATCGAATATCACCCGGGTATTGGTTGCCACTGATATTGCTGCCCGAGGCATCGATATTGATGACCTTACCCATGTGATCAATTTCGATCTGCCCAATATCCCCGAATCTTATGTTCACCGCATCGGACGAACCGGACGAGCAGGCGAAAACGGAACCGCCATCGCCTTTTGCGATGCAGAAGAAAAAGCTTACCTGAAAGATATCCAAAAACTTACGGGCAGGACAGTACCGGTTGTTGATGATCACTCCTACCCATTGATGGAGCATGAGGTAGTAAAAAAAGACCACCAAAACCGTCAACGGTCTTCAGGAAATAACGCCAGAAAGAGTTCCGGTCGTGCTTTCAGAAGCAATCAAAACAGTCAGAAAAATACAGAAAACGCTTCTCACAGAAGTAGATTCAGAAAATAAGTGATTTTTTAGATAAAACAACCGTTGCGAAAACCACTCTGAAAATATGTTTTTGGAGTGGTTTTGTTTTTTAATATCATCCCGGAGTAGGCATCCCCCACTGTGATTGTCTATTATGTTGCTCCATCTCATCCCTGCCCTGCACGAATATCAAACTGAAATAAAAGTCTTTGTGATTAAAGACAATATTACCATCGGAAAACAAATTGATTCCCTAATTTTAACAAGCGAACAGATATCGACCGTCAGAGAACCCTTTTCCTGTAGACAAGGATTTTTTTCAATCCTGTATGTGTCCGCTCAGCAAACGGGTTTTCGGGAAATTCGTGAAAACCATTTGCTTTTAATTGTTTGAATATCTGACATTAAAGCAAATATCAATTCGTTTAAATTGTCGAAAATATAATTTTTAGATCAGAAGCATATATTTACAAAATTTTAATGGAGAATGAAAGCGCAAATTTTTCAAATCATGACTTAAAATTTTCACCATTCCATTACAATCATCATATAAACACCGGATATCCTGAACATCAATTCAAAATTTAAAAACATCTGATATGCATCCTTTCAATCCCAATCATCGTTTTTCATTAGTAGCAGGAACTTTAGTGGCAGGACTGTCCTTTACCTGCTGTAATTTGATTACTGAAACCTGGGAGAATATTCCTGAAAAGCCCAACATCCTGATCCTATATGCCGATGATGTAGGATATGGCGATCTGGGATGTTACGGTGCCAAGGGGGTGGAAACCCCAAACCTGGATTATATGGCCAAGCATGGCGTTATGTTTACCGATGCTCACAGTGCCGCTGCCACCTGTACACCCTCCAGATACTCTTTGCTTACAGGCAATTATGCATTCCGCATGCAAGCTGGAATACTGCCGGGCGATGCTCCTCTTTTCATCCCACCAGGTACACCCACACTGGCATCTTCCTTAAAAGAAGTAGGATATAAAACGGCGGTGGTCGGAAAATGGCATCTGGGTCTGGGCGATGGAAATGTGAACTGGAATGAAGCCGTAAAACCCGGCCCGCTGGAAATCGGTTTTGATTACAGTTTTATCATCCCGGCAACCAACGACAGAGTACCCAGTGTGTATCTGGAAAATCATCACGTTGTGGGACTGGACCCGAATGATCCTTTACAAATATTATTTACCGATGATGCCACTGACCCCAATCCCTTTGATAATCCTACCGGTATAAGCCATCCTGAAATGGTCAGACAAAAAGGAGATGTTCAACACAGTGGTGTGATTGTAAACGGCGTACCCCGCATAGGTTTTATGGACGGTAGCAGACAGGCCTGGTGGCGCGATGAGGATTTTCCTCACATACTTACCGATAAAGCCATCGATTTTATAAACCAGACAAAGGAAGACCCCTTTTTCATGTTTTTTGCCTTTAACGAAATTCATGTACCCAGAATACCCAACGAACAGTTTATTGGCAAAAGTACAATGGGCGTAAGAGGAGATGCCATCGCACAGATGGACTGGATGGCAGGAAAAATATTAGATGCACTCAGAGAAAAGGGATTGCTAGAAAACACCCTGGTGATTTTCTCCAGTGATAATGGTCCGGTTTTAAATGATGGATATGAAGACCTTGCAGTAGAACTACTGGGGGATCATAAACCAGCAGGGCCCTTCAGAGGAGGTAAATACAGCATATATGAAGGTGGAAACAGAATGCCAACGATCAGTTTTTGGCCTGGTGTTGTTCCGGAAGGAAAAACCAATGATGCTCTTTGGAGCCAAACAGACCTTTTTGCCTCTCTGGCAGAACTATCAGGTTTTCAACTAGAAGAAACGGCAGCAAAGGACAGCCAAAACATGCTAAAGGTCATTCTGGGCAGATCAGAACAAGGCAGAGAGATTCTGTTGGAAGAAGCTTTTACCTTCGCCGTGAGAAAAAACAATTGGAAATATATCAGACCACGCGCCAGCGGTGCTGAATGGATAACAGAGACAAAAAACATTGAAGGCGGAATCTCCCCGGAACATCAGCTTTACAACCTGGCATCCGACCCGGCTGAGCAAAATAATCTCGCCCAAAAATATCCTGTGAAAGTAGAGGAACTAAGGGAAATTCTGGATAGCATCATACAACCCCAATGAGTTTCATGACAAACCAGCGTTGATAACAATTTTCAAATACATATCGCTGCCAATGTATTGAAATCAATTGCAATCCCGATGCTTTTATTCATCCTCCAAAAAACTTTCAGGGTCATTCGCACGCACTTATTCTTTTATTATTGCTTAACTTTGCGCTTTCACAAAAACAGATGATGATCATGCAAAGTAAATTAACTCTTTACAATACACTTACCAGGAAAAAGGAATTGTTTCAACCCCTCAATCCACCTTTTACAGGATTATATGTTTGCGGACCTACAGTTTATGGAGATGCCCACCTGGGTCATGCCCGCCCCGCCATAACTTTTGACTTGGTATTCAGATATTTGCAGCACCTGGGGTATAAAGTACGTTATGTGAGAAATATTACCGATGTAGGCCATCTGGAAAACGATGAACAGGAAACAGGCGAAGACAAGATCGCCAAAAAAGCACGGCTGGAAAAACTGGAACCCATGGAAGTAGTGCAATACTATACCAACCGCTATCATGAAGATATTGACCAGCTCAACGTAAAAAGACCCTCCATTGAACCGCGTGCCTCCGGCCATATCATCGAACAGATTGAAATGGTAAAACAGATTCTTGATGCAGGATATGCCTATGAATCTAACGGATCGGTATATTTTGATGTGGAGAAATACAACAAAGATTTCCGGTATGGCAAGCTGAGCGGAAGGGTTATTGAAGAAATGCTTGCCAACACCCGCGAGCTGGAAGGGCAGGAAGAAAAGAAAAGCAATGTTGATTTTGCGCTGTGGAAAAAAGCAAACCCTTCACATATCATGCAATGGCCCTCGCCATGGAGCAATGGATTTCCAGGATGGCATCTCGAATGCTCCGTCATGAGCAAAAAATATCTGGGAGAAGTTTTTGATATTCATGGCGGCGGAATGGATCTCATGTTTCCCCATCACGAATGCGAAATAGCGCAATCTAATGCTGCTACCGGAAAAGAGGCAGTTCAATACTGGATGCATAACAATATGATCACCATCAACGGGCAGAAAATGGGCAAATCGCTCGGTAATTTCATCACCCTGCGCGAATTTTATGATGGATCACATCAATCGCTGCAAAAAGCGTTTCACCCCATGACCATCCGGTTTTTTATCTTGCAGGCTCACTACCGCAGCACGCTCGACTTCAGCAATGAAGCACTCATAGCAGCCGAAAAAGGACTGAGAAGACTATTTGGTGCTTTCGACACCCTGCATAAATTGCAACCTGCTTCAAAATCAACAACAGACCCCGGCGATCTGGAAGAAAAATGCTATGAGGCACTCAACGACGATTTCAACAGCCCGGTAGCCATTGCTCATATTTTTGACGCTGTAAGGATGATCAATTCGGTGAATGATAAAAAAGACACCATCAGCAAAGAAGACCTGGAAAAACTAAAAAACATCTTCCAGACATTTGTGGTGGAAATTTTTGGACTGCAACCCGACTCCCCGGCGCAATCCACTGGCAATGAAAACATCCTAAACGATTTGATGAGTATTATTCTGGATATCCGCCACCAGGCAAAAAGCCAAAAAGATTATGCCACCTCCGACCGTATCCGCGATGCGCTGCAATCGGCAAACATAGTGGTTAAAGACAGCAAGGACGGAGCGAGCTGGGAGTTGAAAAACTGATCGGGCAAATCATTTGGGAATAATCATTCATAAACCATTGGCTGGATAAATATTATCCATTACCAATTTATATCTGTACAAAAAAAGGGTTGCAGACAATAAATCCGCAACCCTTTGATTTTTTTGTGGGACGTACTGGAATCGAACCAGTGACCTCATGCCTGTCAAGCAAAAAACACCGCACGAATCCACGTTCCCGGATAAATTCTTAAAAATTTCTGACTGACAAAATTATCCCCTGCA
>CAZPVB010000221.1:0-6001 GCA_964589855.1 uncultured Bacteroidales bacterium | reverse complement strand
AAAAACATAGAATTTTCACGAATTTCCCGAAAACTTGTTTTCGGAGTGGACTCACCCATTATTTCTACTATGGATGGGTGCGTGAGCGTAAACCGCAGAAAACGGGGATGCACAATCTTTTCAGGATTTGGAGGCGGGAAGACTAAAATAAAATTTACTTCCTTCTCCCTGAGAACTTTCTGCCCAAAGTTTTCCATGAAAATTATGCAGCAGTTCGCGAACCAGACTTAATCCCAGTCCGGTTCCTTTTTCGCCTGATGTACCTTCCTGATGAAAGTTATCTCCGTTTAAAATCCTGTGAAGATCTTTTTCAACCATTCCTGTTCCCCAATCTCTGACACAAACAACTGCAAAATGATCTTTTATTTCTGAGGAAACAACGATCTGCGAATCCTGGTATGAAAACTTGATGGCATTGGTCAACAAATTTCGCATCACAATTTCCACCATTTCCTGGTCTGCCTCCACCAATAAATTTTTTGTAATTCGATTTTGAATCTCAATATTTTTTTTGCTTGCCTGCCCTGATAAAACAATCATCACTTTGCTGGTGGCTTTGTAAATATCTACCGGGGCTGTTTTCATACTCTCCTTCTTCATTTTAATGCTTGCCCATTGCAAAAGATTTTCCATCATTTCATGAATGCCTCCAATATTGTTTTTGATCACGGGTAAAATCTTAGTGACGTACTCCTGATCTCTGCCCATAGCAGATTCAAGGGCATTGGATGCATAAGACAAAGGTCCTCTTAAATCATGACCAATAATACTGAATAGTTGATTTCTTACCTGATCGGATTTTTCAAGTTCGGAAGCCTGCTGAGCCAATACATCTTTCTGTGAAGCAATTTCAATGTTTTTAGATTTCAGTTCTTCCAATGTTTTTTTCAGTTTTTCGCGACTGCTGGATATCACATACAGCAAAACAACAAGAATAAGAACAATAAACAGCGCAAAAACAATCAATGTAAGCATACGCTTCATTTTGTTTTTACTGATCATCTCCTGCTCTTGCTGCTTCAACAGCATCTGATTTTCTTTCTTCATAAATTCGTATTCGGCATCCAATTTTAATGAGCGGTCTCTCATCCGCTCATTATCAATGGAGTCATTAAGAACAATAAATCTCTTGTAATATTCAAGTGCATTTTTGTTATCGCCTGACTTTTCGTAATACTGTGCCATTAATTGGGTGAGATTTCTTTTCAATCTTATGTTGTTCATTTGCGCTGCCAGTGACATACCTTCCGATATATATTCTCTTGCTGCTTCAAGATTTTTCCTTTTAAGTTCGGCTTTTCCATAACGCGACAACAGGTGGGCAATTTTTTCTGTTTCATTAATGCGGGTATAAATAGCATAGGCTGCATCAAGATTTTCAATTCCTTTATTCATCTGGTCTGTCTGCATATACATTTCAGCCAATCCTGTCAGAACACCGGCCTGCGTGCGTTCATCACCAACTTCGAGCGCAACGTCCATGGCTTTATCAAAATAAATTTTTGCACTGTCGGGATGGTTTAATGTCTTATACCCCATAGCAATGTTGTTGTAACTTGATGCCACACCAAACAGATCATCAATTTCTTTTCTGATCTTTAAAGCCTTTCTGTTATATTCAATTGATTGTTCTGCTTCTCCTATATCGGTATACAGTGTTGCGATATTATTTAAGCACAAAGAAACGCCGACGAGGTCGCCCCTTTTTTGGTTGCTTTTCAGAGACTCCATATAAGCGTCCAGCGCCTGTGCTGTTCTTCCCAAACCATGATAAATGATGCCAATATTTAATAAGTTATAAGCAATACCTTTGTCAAAACCGATATCACGATTGATCTCAAGTGACCTTATATAATAATCCAGTGCATCTTCTTTACGCGCTTGCAAGTCGTAAATAATCGCAATATTGTTGTAATTTTTCGATATCCCTTCCTGATCATTCAGCAACTCAAAAATTGTTAGCGAGTTTTGGTAATATTGAATTGCCTTTTCAAAATCAGATCTGTAATAATTAACAATACCCAACAACCGGAAAGCCTCTGCTCTTCCCCTTTCGTAATCAAGCTGTGATGCATGCTCTAAAGCTGCTTCGGCATAAAATTCAACACTGTCAATTTTGCCTGGAAAATGGGTAAAAGCAACCCGGTTCAATTGATTTACCAGAGCAGTATCAATATTTCTGGTGTTGATTGCAGTTGGATTGGTTGGTACAAATAAAAAATTATTTGTGTGAGATTTCGATGCATATCCAATTAAACAAAGAAACAAAACCAAAAACAGTGGAAAACAGAATGGCGTTTTCCTTGTTGCAAATTTATGCATGAGATGAAAATTGTTTATGACTGAATACCGGTGAAAACAACGTATAAAACATATGATTAATCATGCTACCAAACAGATATTGGATTTTTTACTTGAACTCTATTATGATAAGATTCATAGCAAACATAAATTGCCACACGACAGACAATTTAATTTTGCGAAAAATAAAAAATTATAACCAGATAACTGTAATTTTGACTCTGTTTTCTCTTACAATATGAATAACTTTTTGCGGGTATTATTGCAATTTTATCTGAACAATGATTTCCCGTTGAAAGAAAAAAACAATAAAACATCAATAAATGAAGTTGAATAAAGGAACTGTTCAATCCAATGGTATTAAGCATCAGGTTTATCATGGTCGTCGGTTCATCTGTTCATAACTTGATTAATTCGGTCAGATGGAGCTCGCCAAAAATACTGTTTTGTGTTTTTTGCCATGCTGCAAATTATAATCATCCGCGTGTGTGTCAATCCTATTGTCATGGCTCGGTTCATTCAAAAAAGTATCAATCAACTTTTCACATTCATTAAATTGTTAATTCGAAAATGCTGAAAACCAATCAATTATTAAAGATACTGTCTTTGCTTTTCCTTTCTGGTTTGTTAGCTGTTTTTTCTTCCGTGCATGGTCAGACACCCATTGGTACCTGGCGCCATCATCTGCCCAACAATACCGTAGTATCACTCGACGCTTCAGATAACAAAATTTATGCTGCCACTCCTTATGGTTTGCTGGAATACGATAAAGAGTTTAACAGCATTGAGAAAATTGATAAGGTTGGTGGATTATCAGATTTTGGGGTCAATGTAATCCGGTACTCCCACCAGGAAGATCTCCTGATGATCGGATACGAAAATGGCAACATTGATGTATTGAAAAACAACCAGATATCCAGCGTATCAGACATTTTTCAGTCGGGCATCATAGGATCGAAAAAGATCAACAATATCTTTTTTTCAGGAGACAGGGCCTTTATTTCAACCGATTTTGGGATTATTGTTTTGGATATCACACGTTTTGTTGTATTAGACACCTGGTTTATCGGCCCCGGGGGGAGCATGCTCAATGTATACGAATTTCTGGAAACAGACCAATACTTCTATGCTGCCACAGAAGCAGGTTTGCTCAAAGCAGATGTAAACGCACCCAACCTGGCAGATTTTCAATACTGGAAGCCTGTAGCATCACTACCGGAAGGTAATTACAGTAACATCATCCGGCACAACAATACTTTGGTAACGAGATTGTCGGCAAACAACACCGATACAATTTATACCTTAACGGATAGTACCTGGCAGGTTTTTGAACCTGTGCCAGGCGAAAATTTTTTCAATGAGATAAACCAGGTTCGTTCCTCGGAAGGACAACTTATTGTGGGTGCCAGGGGACAAGTTTCTATTTTCGATGAAAACCTGATGCTCACACAAGTCATCACTTCCTATGCAGGTAAAGGCATCAATGCGCTCGATGCACTCACAGACCAGGATGGCACCATTTGGATCGCAGATCTGGGGCAGGGTCTCATAAGGTTTAACAGGCCAGACAACTTTGAGATCATCATACCGGAAGGACCCAACACCGCCGATTCTTATGGTTTGGCCAATAACCAGGGTATTCTTTGGGTTGCTCCAGGCTCTATCATCAACAGCTGGCAGGGAACTTTCAACGATAAAGGGATATTTGCCCTGCAGGAAGGCGCCTGGCATGTTTTCAACCGCTGGCAGTATCCATTAATCAATGAATTGCGCGACATCCACCAAATAACACCTCACCGCGAGAATCCTGCCCGTGCTTACGCTGCTGCCTGGAGTGGCGGACTGGCAGAGGTTGACATCAATGAAGGCATTGTTGAACTATACGACGAAACCAACAGCACCCTGCAAACCCGCGCCGGGGTAGGTGATGTGGTAAAAGTGGGCGGATCGGCATACGACTCCGAAGGAAACCTGTGGGTAAGCAACTCCGATGCAGATCATTTCCTGTCGGTTAGACAAACCAATGGTGAATGGATATCGTTTCCGCACAACGGATTGATAACAGGCAACCAAAACCTGAGAACAGTAGTGGTAGACAACAGCGATCAGAAATGGATTGCAATGCCCCGGGGAGGAGGTTTGATGGTGTTTAAGGAAGACGACCTGGAAAATACCAACACTTTTGCAGTAAAAAAACTCACTACCCAGGAAGGCAACGGATCTTTGCCCAGCAGCATTACTACCACCCTTGCCAAAGATAAAGACGGGTATATCTGGGTGGGAACCAACGAAGGGGTAGTGGTTTTTTATTCCCCGCAAAGGGTACTCACCAGCAGCGATGTGAATGCCCAGTCTATTATTGTTGTGCAGGACGGATTTGCCGGCAGGTTGTTTGAAAATGAGACCATCAACGCTATTTTTGTAGATGGTGCCAACAACAAATGGTTTGGCACCCGTGGTTCCGGTGCTTTTTTGCTTTCGCCAGATGGCAGGGAAACCCTTATGCATTTCACAAAAGACAACAGTCCACTGCCTTCCAACAACATATTAGACATCTCGGCAGATGCAAACACTGGAGAAGTATTTTTTGCCACCGACCAGGGATTGGTTTCCTACCGGGGTTTTGCCACAGAGGGCAGAAACTTCCACAGCGATGTGTACGCCTATCCCAATCCTGTAAGGCCGGGATACGAAGGGTTTATTGCCGTAAAAGGACTGGTCTCCAATGCACGCGTGAAAATTACCGACATCAACGGCAACCTTGTGTATGACGACTACGCGCAGGGGGGGCAAATGGTTTGGGATGGGAAAGACCTTTTTGGAAATAAACCCGCATCCGGGGTTTACCTCGTATTTTCAACCGACGCCCAGGGCAACGAAACCATGGTAACAAAAGTCATGTTTTTGAAGTAAGAAAACCTATGCTGCATACCACCGAAGGAATCGTTCTGCATAGCTTTAAATACGGCGACACGAGCCTGGTATCCAGAATCTTTGTCCCGGAATACGGACTGCAATCCTATATAGTGAAAGGGGTAAGAAAAAGTCGTTCGCGCATGAAACCGGCACTCTTTCAACCGCTAACACTTGTCAATATGGTTGCCTACCACAAAGAAAAGGAGGGATTGCAGAATATAAAAGAGATCAGATGTTCACACCCGTTCAAATCCATCACAACAGACATCCGAAAAACATCCATCGCTGTATTTATGGCAGAGGTGATGGTAAATGCATTCAGGAATCAGGAATCAAATCCTGGATTATTTCATTTTGTGAGGAATAAGATCGTACAGTTAGACAATATTCAGGAGCAAATTGCTGATTTTCATCTGCAGTTTATGCTACATCTTGCTGGCTGGTTGGGATTCTCGCCTGCCCGCAATTTATCAGAAAAGAATCCTTATTTCAGTTTGCTTGAAGGGACTTACCAATCCGGATTGCATGGTGCCGATTTTTTGGATGAAAAGCAAAGCAGGTTGTTTTTTGCCTTGTCCGACACCAGCACTGGCATACCTTATGTGCCGGGGATGTCATCTGCCCTGCGTCGCGAACTATTGCATAAAATACTAAAATACTACAAGATTCACCTTGAGGGATTTAAAGATTTGAAGTCGCTGGATACGCTGGAGGCGGTTTTTCACTAATGATTAGAAGTATCTGCTTATACTCTTGCAACCCTAATGTTATTCCTTTCGCAATT
>CAZPVB010000220.1:4346-6070 GCA_964589855.1 uncultured Bacteroidales bacterium | reverse complement strand
CATCCGCGTGTGTGTCAAAATTTTTGTCATGGCTCGGTTCATCTGTTTATAATTTCCAATTTGATGACTATGAAGTACTTATGTTTTTAATGAGAAACCGATAATGTCAGCGCTACGCGCCTTTGGATTAACTGATAGCATTAGATTTCTAACAGAATGTCAGCGCTACGCGCCTTTGTCATTACTCCAATAATCATCCCGCGTGTGTGTCAATAGTATTGTCATGGCCCGGTTCATTTTTAAACAAAAGTACAAATGCCAGGAAGACCAGAACCGACATCAGGGCGGTAACTCCCCATATCATGTCCCATTGATAAACAATACCTGTAGCGGTATTTTCAGAAAAGATACCAATGATCCATCCGCAAATAAAATTACCCACCAACAATCCGGGAGCAAACGTAACGAAGAAGATCAGTCCCTGGGCTTGTGCCTGCAGGAAGGAAGGTGCCTTTTTGCTGGTAAAAATCTGTCCACCCAGATGAAAGAAACCGAAGATTATACCATGCACACCCGCCCCGATCAAAACAAAACCCAGATTTGCTTCATTACCGGCAAAAAACAACGCCACATATCTTATTACCAATGCAGCCATCCCCAAAACCATGGTATTTCGCAGACCGATTTTTTTGATAAAAAAGGGCACGGAAAACAATACAAGCAATTCTATTACCTGCCCGGTGCTCATGGTAACGGTTATCAATTTATACCCAACACTGTTGAGATATTCTGAAAAATATGACCAGTACATGGCAAAGGGAATCTGAGAAAAGAAAAGGATGAGCAGGAAAACCTTAAAATTGCGGTTCTTTAACAGCACAACACTTCTGAATCCCATGATATCTAAAAAGGAAACGCTTTTATTCGATTTATCAGGCAAGGAGTTGGGCAGTATAAAATTGGAAATAGCGGTAATAAAACTTAATGCCGAACCAAAATAAAAGGGAAGTACGGTACCATCAAAACTTTGATTGAGTTGATGTACATAAAAAAAACTGAAGATTCCTGAGAATATCCATCCGAAGGTTCCCCAAACCCTTATGCGGGCAAACAAATCAGATGGTGCAGAGGTAAGGGCAATAGAACTGGTGAGTGCCCAGGTGGGCATATAAAAAAGCATGATGAGAAGCATGAATACAAATAGTACTGCGGGTTGTGTGGTTGAGGCAGCAAATAGAAGAAGCACACCCACCATCATATTCAGGAATGCCAGTAGATACTTGGTGTTGAAATAACGATCGGCCAACATACCCACCAGTGGAGAAACAACAGAGCCAAAAGCCATGGAACTTAAAATAAGCGCTGTAAGTCCACGGTTTAATTCCAGGTTTGCCAGATAAGCTGCCAATGGAATCCACCAAACGGCAAACATCATATACTGGAAAAACATCATGATTGAAAGTCGTATTTGCAAACCTGTATTTATTTTTTCCATAAAATGTGATGTTTGGTTGGATCGAGTTTTCAGAATGTAAAGTTAATATAACGATCAATTATACTTTAAAACCCATTCATTATCAGGGCGTTTAAAATAATTTTTCCCTGAATTGATTTTTTAAATCTTAAGCAACCGTTAAATTTTTTAATCCTTTGATTTTATTATTTTCGCTGCGCTGCATCCCAGGATTTCTGAAATTAATTTGCTGATTTATAAAATGTTAAATGGCAAACGTCTTTAAACAGAGGCATATCCACATTCATATTGGTTTTATATTGTTTCTGGC
>CAZPVB010000220.1:0-4246 GCA_964589855.1 uncultured Bacteroidales bacterium | reverse complement strand
ACGTCTTTAAACAGAGGCATATCCACATTCATATTGGTTTTATATTGTTTCTGGCATTTCCTTTTTTGCTTTTTCCAGCACGATAACAGTGGCAACTTTATCGGGTGCTTCCTGGGGTAGTTGAATAAACTGTCCGTTTTCATTTTCCAGATGAAGTTCATCTTTTCTATCATCGGCTAACAACCATGCTTTACCGATCTTATCCAGGGCATCAAGATTCAACACTCCATCTGAGGGCCAATCAAAAACATGCGCATAAATAACATTGCCTTTTGTTGTATATCTTCCCCATTCAGGACTGTCAACCGGGCTGGGGTCAACACCATATATTGCTTCACTGTTTGTTTTCATCCATTCGCCCATATCCCTTAACCGGTCAACACTGGGTTGGGGGATAATACCTTCAGCAGTGGGGCCGACATTTAGCAGCAGGTTGCCGCCTTTGGAAGCAATATCTATCAGGTTATGAATGAGTAATTCAGAGGATTTCCAGTTGTCATCAAAATATTTGTACCCCCATGTATCGTTCATAGTAAGGCACGATTCCCATTTTTCTCCGGGCATGCCGGTGTCGGGAATTTGCTTTTCGGGTGTACCAAAGTCACCTGCAAAATCACCTTCTTCGTTCATGCCCATCATTCCTTGTCTTCCAACATCTACTCTGTTGTTGATGATCAGATCTGGCTTGATATTACGCAAATAATTATACACATCTTTTCCCATTTCAGAGGTGTAATCCGGTATCCACTCTCCATCAAACCATATAACACCTATATCCCCGTATTGAGTTAAAAGTTCTTTAAGTTGAGGTTTCATATAGTTTTCAACATATCGTTCAAAATTGGGGTTTACCTTTTCACTGTCTCTTCCCTGGTTATAGTTGGGTTCAAAAATGGCTTGTGCATCCGGATGGTGCCAATCCATGATCGAGTAATAGAAACAGAGTCTGATACCTTCCTTTTCACAGGCATCAGCCAATTCTTTCAGTACATCCCGTCCAAAAGGAGAGGTATCAACAATATTCCAGTCGTCGTTATACTTTGTATCCCACATGCAAAATCCATCATGATGTTTGGAGGTGATCACAATATATTTCATACCGGCATCTTTGGCAATCTTCACCCATTGTCCGGCATCAAAATCAACCGGGTTAAACTCTTCTGCAAATTTCCTGTATTCGTCAACAGGGATCTCAAGCGAATTCATGATCCATTCGCCAATCCCCTCTACCCGTTCTCCCTTGTATTCTCCGGCGGGTACAGCATATGGACCCCAATGGATAAACATACCAAATTTGGCTTCATGCCACCATTCCATGCGAGCATCAATCTCTTCCTGCGATTCGTTGAGATAGTTTTTGGGAGCCTCCTTACAAGAAAACATGATCATAAGTATACTTATCAAAAGTACTTTTTGTAATGTTCCGTTTTTTACATTTTTAAAACTCATCTTTTTCTGTTTATTTTGTTAATTTGCTGATTTTGATTAAGATTGTGAAATATTTACAAAGATATTTTAATTTGCTATTCATAACCAGGTTTTATTCCCGGATTGGTATATTTTTTACCTATTGTATTTATGGGTGCGCCTATCAGGAAAAGAGAAAAACCAGAAGCACAAAACGGAATTTCAAAGAGGTCAGCGTTCATTGGTTAAAAGCGCAACCTCATACCTTTCTCCCATTTGTCATCCCGGCGATGAGGAGGATTTCCCCTTCTTTTACCATTTCGCAGGACAGGAATTCTTTGTATTTTCCGACGGAAGTAGAAATTCTCCTGATTTAGAAATGATTACTGGCAGGTATTCTGATGGTGGGGTAAAGTAGAATGGTGGATTTTATGGGTTCAGTTAGCTCCAGTAAGTTTGCGGTAACACCTTCAGTGAACCAAGTGATTTTTGTGAACAGTTTTACACATCAAAAAAGTCAGTGAGGGGTGATTTTGAAAGGCAAAGTTGTGTCATAAATGAATGCGTAAAAAATTGATTGAGAATCCATAAGGTATGACCTTTCAGGGTTCTCTTCACCTATCCATGTATTTGTTTTAGTCTTTCATGATTTTTCATCATGCTGTTGTAAGTGGAAATATGAAAATACTGGTTGATGCTGTTTTTAAATTTATTGATTACCCTCACCAGGGCGTCTTTACCGGCGTTCTTTTCCAATTTTAACAGATCACTGATCTCATTGCCTAAAAAATACCGTATCTGACTTTCTACCAGTTGCCCGGCCGGCCATGGAAATTCATCACGGTAGTGTTTAAGGAGGTCTTGCATCAGCTGCTCACCCTCCGATGATGCTTTAAAATGGCGTTTTCTGATTGCCAGTTCTAATGCTGCCGCATCTTGCATGTTGTCTGTCAGCAGGTCTTGGTGAATATCCATTTGGTATCCGATGTAACGCCAGATGTGCAAAAAGGCCTGTGCTTGTTCTTGGTTAACAGGAAATTGCTGCTTTTCTAATCCGTTAATGATGGTGAATGAAAATGCCAGATTGGTGCCGGCCATGTCTTCCTGGTTGATGGGCAGACCCCAGTCCATGTTCCAATTACTCTTGTTTAGCAGCATGTAGCGCACCATGGCGTGTACCAGTCGGGTTTTGTTGATGTAAGGATGGGCAATCCCTTCAGAATCAAAACATCCGGGTTGCATGAGCTGAATTACATACTGCGCTGTTTCCAGAAGTCGTTTTCCGGCTTTTTTTCGCATTTTTTCTGTCAGATAAATGGCCTTGTTGCCCGGACTGGCTGCATAACAATAAGGCAAAGACATCGCTCCGAGCAACATCATGATTTCAGAGGCGTATTTGCGGTAAAATTCCTGTGCCAATGCCATTTTTTCAGGATCGTACCATTTCGGAGTTTCTTTTTTTGAATGGATAAAACTACGGAGTTCTTCGTTTATATGAGCAAGGGAAGAAAGTTGCTCTGCAGGTGTTCCAAGAACCATATAGAGCTCTTTTTCCTGTTGATTCTCAAAAAGACGCAGCACCAGATTATCAGCACCGGGGTCTCCATCGTATCTTTTTTGTTGTAAAAATTCAGCGTTGGTGTTCATCTGTCAATGTTTTATCAGCACGCTAACAGAAATTTTAATTAAAATGTTCATTGAAAAAAATGTTGAATAATAGCATGGAAGCCAGTGTCAGCAAAGTTTGCAGCCTATTGATTCAACAAAACAAAACAGATACTTTTATCGCGAAAGAAAATGGTGAAACCCAAACCTGTTTTTTTAGGTAGATCCGATCCTGATAAGGGAGGCAGTATGCGCCGGAATGGTAGGGATTGTTTACTCACAGCAAGATTCCTGCTAAAATGTCAGCGTTACGTGCTTTGGCAATAACTGCATTGGTTTTTTCATTAGTCCAATAATCGTCAGAGTTTGTCAATACTATAGTCATGGCTCGGTTCATCTGCTAAAAAAGCAGTACTTTTTTCTCACTTCTCACCTGGCAATGAAAACCAAAACATAGCACCTTTTCCGGGTTCGCTTTTTGCATCAATTATTCCACCGTGACGGTGAATGATGCGCTGCACGGTAGCCAAGCCAATGCCATTCCCTTCAAAATCGGCATCGGTGTGTAATCGTTGAAAAACACCGAACAATTTATCTTTGTATCTCATATCGAAACCAGCACCATTATCCTTGAAATAGTAATAGATTTGACTGCCATGATTCTCGCAGAATATCTCTACTTCTGCCTTTTCTTTTTTAGAGGAATATTTAAGGGCATTTGATAAAATATTGGTTACTACCTGTTTGATCAGGTTTGGGTCTCCATAGCCTCTTTCAAGATGCCGAACCGTGAAATTGATCCTGTTTCTATCTGTCTCACTGGTGATATCAAAGTAAATGGATTTTACAAGTTTTTGCATATCAATACAAGACATATTGATTTCTTTCCTTGTAAGTCTGGAAAAAGTCAAAAGGTCGTTGATCAGTTTATCCATTTTTTGAGTATTGTCTTTGATGATCTTACAGAGTCGATTTCTTTCTGTGCTCAGATCGCTTCCAAGTTCTTCCATCAGAATATTCACAAAACCATTGATGGCTCTCAGGGGTGCCCTTAAATCATGAGATACGGAGTAGCTAAAAGATTCCAGTTCGTGGTTTACCCTCTCCAGTTCAATGGTTCGTTCTTTTACGCGTGATTCGAGATTTTTGAGCAGATGAATATTTTCGTATCCTATATTGGCAGCTTCAGCCAGGGTTTTCATAAACCTTATTTCTTCCTCATTGGGCGAATATT
>CAZPVB010000219.1:0-6100 GCA_964589855.1 uncultured Bacteroidales bacterium | reverse complement strand
AACAGTGAGTTTGAAGGGAAAACCGTTAAGCAACTCTCTTTCAGACAAAGATACAGTGCTACGGTGTTGGCCATCAGGCACAGAGGTGAGATCATGCGCGAAAAGGTAGCCAATACTGTTTTGCGCTCGGGAGATACGCTTCTGATAGAAGCACAAAAAGACAGGCTGGAGTTTTTAAGACAACTGCAGTTGCACGGGCGAAATACATTTCTGATTGTATCGGAGGTGGGGTTTCAGCAGTTTAAGCCGCAGAAAATCTATAACGTGGTTGGGGCGATCATTGGAGTTATCCTGCTGGCCTCTTTTGATGTGATGCCCATCATGGTGGCAGCACTGCTGGGGATTATTTTCATGATCCTTACGAAATGCATCAGCATGGAAGAGGCATACAAAGCCATCGACTGGCGCGTGATTTTTTTACTTGCCGGGTCTATGAGTCTAGGCATTGCCATGGATAAAAGTGGTACTTCCATGCTCATCTCCCGTTTGCTTATTGAAGTAGTCGGCTATTTAGGTCCTGCCGGCGTTGTTTCTGTTCTGTACCTTATTACGGTGTTGCTTACCAGCATCATGAGCAACAACGCAAGCGCCGTATTGCTGGCACCCATTGCCATTGCTGCTGCCGTTACTATGGATGTAAGCCCCCTGCCTCTGCTTATGGCCATTACCTTTGCCGCTTCTTCAAGCTTTATGACTCCCATCGGTTACCAAACCAATACCATGATATATGGTGCAGGAAACTACAAGTTTATGGATTTTATCAGGGTAGGATTGCCCTTAAACATCATTTTCTGGATACTGGCTACTTTGTTCATCCCCTGGTTTTATCCTTTCTGACGGTGCTTTTATTATTCAGCCGGCACCTCTTCCTCAACATCCCTTTAGTATTCCTTCCGGTGCAATGGTTGCCAGGGGTGTGAAAATAAGAAATCAGAAATGCTCCTTTGCACCAGGAGTTTTTATCTCGCAAATTTCATGTAAATTTGTATAAATATAAATTTTCAGATGCAAACCATCAGGGATATATACCAGACCATAATAAATTACCTGCACAAGCCGATCTTTGAGTTAGGAAACGTTGAAATCAATACATCATTGATATTATATCTGATCTTTTCAATTTTTCTGTTGTTTTTTCTGTCATCCAGGCTTAAAAAAATTCTTCAGGATAGAATTCTTGTCAGATATAACGTTGATATCGGTGTCCGGCAGGCCATTAGTTCCATTGTAAGATATGTAATCATCATCGTTGGATTGATTGTTATTGTGCAAAGCACAGGTATCGACCTTAGTTTTCTGACCGTGCTGGCAGGTGCGCTGGGAGTAGGTATCGGATTTGGCTTGCAAAACATCACCAACAACTTTGTAAGTGGTATTGTCATCTTGTTTGAGCGCCCCATTAAAGTGGGCGACAGAATAGAACTGGCAAACCCGGCAGGAGAAACCATCAGAGGCGATGTGGTTAACATTTCTGCCCGGGCAACAACCATCATCACCAACGATAATATTGCCATCATTGTTCCCAATTCCGACCTTACCACCTCCACGGTGATCAACTGGAGCTATAACGACAGAAAGGTAAGGTTTAATTTCACCGTGGGTGTGCACTACAAAGAAGATCCTGAAGTAATCAGGAAATTGCTAAAGGAGGTAGCAGCAGAAAATGATGGGGTGCTGAGTTCACCTGCCCCCGATGTGCTCTTCGAAGAATTTGCCGATAGTTCCCTGAATTTTATTCTGAGGGTATGGACTTCCCGTTATACTCAAAAACCTCTGGTGCTGAAAAGTCAGCTTTTTTATGCCATACACAAAAAGTTTAAGGAAAACAACATCGAGATTCCCTATCCGCAGAGAGACCTGCACCTTGTGTCGGGGTTTGAAAAAACAGATATCATGAATAAGCCGGACATATCCAATACCTGAAACACACGGAGCGTATTGATTTCTCTCCCTTTTTTTAATTTACAAACGCTCTCCTCTTATTTGTTTGTAAAGATCTACGGCATATACATCTGTCATGCCCGATACAAAATCTACCACCGAGCGTGCTTTTTGATAACCTGAATCGTTTTGAGGATGGAACTGGGCAGGCATCAGCGATAGAATCTTTTGCGAATAGTCTGATCCTGAATGCATGATGGCCTGAAAAAACTCATCGAGCAAAAATCCCAGTACGTTGTAACCCGATATTTCAATTTTCACCACAGACGGATGGCGGTATATTTCGCCAAAGGCAATTGCCGAAGCCTGTTTATAGGCGTTTTGGATATATGGCGAAGTTTGTTTCAACAGCTTCGAGTCAAATGTTCCCTGCATAATATCATGGTAATGCTCATAAAAAACAGAAGCAACTGCCGATACCAGTTTGTTGATGGTCATGGCTCTTAAGAAAGCGATCTGCTCATTTCTGTCTGTAACCTCCTTCAGGGTCGCCTCAATCTTCGCGATTTGGTTTTTGTCAGTGCTTTCTGAAAAAAATGCCATATAAGTCTGGTATACCTTTTCAAAAGAGAGGATGTTGAGTTTGCAGGCATCCTCTATGTCCATGATCTGGTAACATATATCATCCGCAGCCTCTACGAGGTAAACAAGCGGGTGGCGTACATATTTCCCGCTACTTGTATCTTCAACAGGTATTTCAAGGGTATTTACGATTTGTTGAAAAGTACCGGCTTCGGATTGAAAGAAACCGAATTTCTTCGTTGTTTCGGCATGCGATGAATCGTATGGATACTTGATCATGGCGCCCAACGATGCAAAAGTGAGTACATATCCCCCCTTTCTTCTGCCTTTGAACTGATTTGTAAGCAACCGGATCAGGTTGGCATTTCCCTCGAAATTTTTCAGATCAGCGTATTCCAGTTCAGACAATTCACCCTGAATTTCCTTTCCCTTTCCCTGCGAGAAGTAATGGGAAATAGCCTTTTCTCCACTATGTCCAAAAGGCGGATTTCCCAGGTCGTGCGCCAGGCAAGCCGTGCCGATCACAGCGTCTATTTCCCTCACGATCTCCTGCTCATGTTTATCCAGATAAGGGGTTATCCGGTCAAAAACCATGTTTCCCAGAGAGCGTCCAACACTTGCCACTTCCAAACTGTGGGTGAGCCGGTTGTGCACAAAAACACTGCCCGGCAGCGGAAAGACCTGCGTTTTGTTCTGCAATCTGCGGAAGGGGGATGAAAAAATAATGCGGTCGTAGTCTCTTTGAAATTCGGTGCGCACCTCCCCCGAAAAACTTTTTTGCCCGGAAGATTGTCCGAACCGCCGGGCAGATAAAAGCGAATGCCAATCCATATGCTTGTTCAATTATAAAAATGTAGAAAGAAAAATACCACTGTTATTGATTCATGTCCGCTGCACAGCGCCTGGCCGGTCATCTGAATCCTTCTGTTGAGATGACTTTAAGATTTGATCCCATACCCCATCTCGTTTCGTTCGGAATGAGATTCTTTTGCGCCAGAGAAATCAATGCAAAGCATAATTTTGAGCATTTGAATCATCGTCAGTTATTTTTTATCGCTCCAAAGGTAAAAAAATTAACCCGGCGGAATCATATAATCTTTTGAGGCAGTTTTGGGAGTAACCGCTAATTTTTTTTACCGGGCAAGGCGCAGAATGATTAATTTCGCCGTGGAAAAAATACAGTTACCATGTGGCAGATAAAAATGCTGTGGATGAGTCCACTCTCAAAAGTTTATTGTCCAGAAAATAAACACATTAATACGAATTTATATCTTTGATTATCAGACAACTAAATATTTCAGATATTTACTAAATTTACTAAAAATGACTTTTCGCAGTAGACTTATGGATGCAATCTTTCCTGCTTATCCATGATGGATAAGGGTGCTTGTATCCAATAGTTTTTTTTTGATTTTTATCATGCGAATCTACTAAAACCATCCGCATATGCACGAGCACGAAAAATTTATAAAAGAAGCGATCCGGTTAGCGGAAGAAAATGTACCCACCGGCAAAGGAGGCCCTTTTGGTGCTTTGGTTGTGAAAAATGGAGAGATTGTGGGGAAAGGAGCCAATCGTGTGACCGTTGATAACGATCCTACGGCGCATGCCGAGATCGTTGCCATTCGTAAGGCCTGTGAAAACCTGAATAGCTTTCAGTTGGATGATTGCATCGTTTATGCCAGTTGCGAACCCTGCCCCATGTGTCTGGGAGCCATCTACTGGGCACGGCCCAAAATGCTGGTTTTTGCCGCCGAAAACACCGATGCCGCCAAAGCCGGTTTCGATGATTCCTTTATATACAAGCAGGTAAGTCTGCCAGTAAGCGAAAGATCCCTTCCCACGCTCAACCTGAAACCCGAAAACTATTTCGCCCCCTTCCGGCAATGGATCAACCAAGACAAAAAAAATCCTTATTAACCAGAGGTTTTCTAAACAGACCCGTTTCTTTTTATGGGAGGAGGTTGTGAGGGGAGGTTAGACAGTGTTTTGTGATTTGCAATTGGCCTTTGGCCTTTGGCGATTAGCCTTTAGTGTTTAACGATTGGCGTATTTATTCCTCTACTCAATGACCATCGTATGACGCGCGAAGCGCAAATGACCACTTAATGACGTGCGAAGCACAACTGATGCACTCCGCACAACCAATTTCGCATCCTGTCTCTACATTTTTTCCCTTTATAAAACCCATTTCCAATAGGGAATGATCTTTAGGGTGAAGTCCCCTTTTTTGATCAGTTCATCATCGTCGAAAGAGATGATAAAGGCGTTTTGTATAGATAATTCTTTCATCGAAGATATCAGCGCATTGATTTCTCTGTGGCGTGTTTCCATATCTGATAGCGAGTAACTGGCCTGTATCAGCATTTTTTCCTCCGGAATGTAAAAATCAGTTTCCAGATTTCTTTTGAAGTAGAAAATGGGTTTGTTGAACCTTCTTCGCAATTCGGTGAAGATCATATTCTCAAATAGTTTTGTCTTCTGATCAAACAGAAAAAGATTTAAAATGCCTGTATCGCCGAAGTAAAATTTCTTTTTCATCTCCTTTTCTGCGAATTTTGAGGTGAAACCGGTAAGAGAAAAAATAAGAAATGATTCCTCCAGGTATTTGAAGTATTCTATAAGTGTGGCAGTGCCTGCCTTTACACCTGCTGATTGCAGAAGATTTTTTATCCGGTTAAATGATGTTTCATTGTTAACAGACTCCGCCATTTTTTTAATCAAAAGTTTCAATGCAAAATCATTTTTTATCTTATACCTGACCAATATATCTCCAAAAAATACTTTCTGGTAAATATTACTCAGGTATTCCCGTTTCTGTTGAAAGCGAAGTGTTTCAGGTAAACCTCCATAATGCATGTATTCATCCTGTATCCGTACGATCTCATTTTTCTGATTGCTGTATGCGAAATGATCCTTCAGGTCTATGCCTGAAAACTCCAGATATTCGCCAAATGACAAAGGGTATATTTCTTTGGTCAGAAAACGGCCACCAAGGGTTGATGCCATTTCTGATGATAGCATCCGGGCATTGCTACCGGTAATGTAAATGCGGTATCCCTGATCGGCAAGTCGGCGGCAGAATTTTTCCCAACCTTCTATGTTTTGAATCTCATCAAAGTAAACCACTGGTTTTGTATTAAAAAGTTGATACCACATATCCAGCAGGGTGTCAAAATCTTCCAGGGTAAACTCCATTAACCTTTCATCTTCAAAATTGATAAACAGATAGTTGTCTGAGGTTTCTGATTGTTTTTTGATGAGTTGATAGAGAAAGTACGTCTTGCCAGATCTTCGCTGACCAATGAATATATAATTCGAATGATCTTCAAGTTCAATGCGGCGCTGCTTTACCTGAACAGCGACCGTAAATTCGCGGTTTTCAATGATTATTTTCTTAAGGTTTTCTTTGTTTACCACCAAAAAGGAGAATTAGTGTTCTGTTTGCAAAACAAAAATACAAAAAATTGTTTTATGTGTGGAATGAATCAGGTTGTTTGTTTTCCCCTCGTTGAGGCTGAGGATGATGTTAATGAAGCGTTTGGCGGTTGGTGTTTCCAACCCCCACCCAATGACCAATGTATGACGCGCGAAGCGCAAATGACCATCATAAGATATTTTATATTTCCCCAAACCT
>CAZPVB010000218.1:0-6133 GCA_964589855.1 uncultured Bacteroidales bacterium | reverse complement strand
TGCTCATCTCTCTCCCGCATGGTTTTTACATGCACTACACCGTAAACAGTTTTTTGTGCTGCTGCGGTAAAGTTCATAGCAGTAGATTCATCTATGTTTTCCGAAAAATCGGTATCCATCGTTTGATTTTGTCCATTTACTTTTTTCTCTGGTGATGTATCGAAAAAGATTACATAAGCAAAAACAGCGAGCAATGCTGCTGCAAATGCGATGGAAAAGTTTACTCCTATGTTTGTTTTTTTCATGTTGTGTCCTCCATTGTTTTATTTGTGATTATTGTTTTTATTTGTTATCGTTCTGCATTTGTCTGAATTCTTTTTCTGACAATATTTTCACATTTCTTTTTTTTGCTTCATCGAGCTTGCTTCCGGGGCCTTCTCCCAATACCAGGTAATCGGTATTGTCACTTACACTTGAGGTTGCCCTTCCACCCAATTGTTCTATTTTTTCTTTTGCTTCATCGCGGGTGTACTTTTCCAGTTCTCCGGTAAGCACAAAAGTTTTGCCTTCGAATTTGTCTGATGTCCGGGTCTTTTCTTCCTTTACTTTCATCCCCAGCTCTTTCAGGGTTTGGATCATTTTCCTGTTTTTCTTGTTGCCAAAAAAATGCGAGATGCTTTCTGCAATTTCATCTCCTATTTCATCTGTTTTGCTCAAATCCTCGCGCTTTGCGTCCACGATCTTCTCAAGTGTTTTGTATTTAAATGCCAGTAATTTGGCAATATGTCTTCCCACGTGGCGGATGCCGAGGGCAAATATAAAACGTGTGAGTTCAGGCTCTTTGGAATCCTGTATGGATTGATATAACTTTTCAGCAGATTTTTTCCCTATTCCTTCGAGTTTTTCAAGGTCTTGAATCTCAAGTTGGTAAATCCCGGGAATATCTGTGATCATTTCCTGATCCACCAACTGCCCAATGATCTTTTCTCCCAGGTTTTCTATATTCATGGCATTGCGCGAAGCATAATGAATGAGTTTTCCTTTTAATTGCGCTATGCATGATAATCCTGCCGGACAAACAACATAAGCGCCTTCCCGGACAGTAGGAGTATTGCAGACAGGACATTTACCAGGCAATTGAAAATGCCCGGTACGTTTTCCTTTCTTTTTCTCTACCCTTTCTGCAATTTCAGGGATCACATCTCCTGCTCTTATCACTTTTACCTTATCTCCGGGTCTTACATCTTTTTTATTTACCTCATCCTCGTTGTGCAAGGTAGCTCTGCTCACCGTTACACCTCCTACTTCAACAGGTTCAAGCAAAGCAACAGGCGTAAGTATGCCGGTTCTGCCTACCTGTACTATAATATCGATCAATAGAGTGGTCTCTTTTTTGGGTTCAAATTTCCAGGCATAGGCCCAACGGGGGCTGCGGTTGCGGCTGCCAAGTTCCGATCTGAAATGTCGTTCGTTGAGTTTTATCACCATTCCGTCAATCTCATAGGGGAGATTATCTCTTTTCTCTTTTAGTTTTTCAAAAAATTGGATTACCTCTTCTGTTTTTCGGCATGTTTTGCTCTCGTGGTTGGTTTTTAATCCCCAATGTTCAAAATGATGGAGCATCTCCTGGTAATTTTCGAATTTCCCGTTGTTGCGGTCTATGATCTCATAAAAAAATACATCAAGTGGTTTATCTGCCACTTTTCCCGGATCGAGTTGCCTGATGAGGCCGGCAGCGGTATTTCTTGCATTGGCAAATGGGTTTTCTCCTTTTTCTATCCGCAATTTGTTGATGTCCTGAAAACCTTTTTTGGAAATAAAGATCTCTCCACGAACGGATAAATAGGCGGGATGTTCTCTTTCATTCAATAGCTCAAGGGGTACAGAGTTGATTGTTTTCACATTTTCTGAAATGTCTTCTCCTGTTTCTCCATCGCCCCGGGTAGCGGCATATTGAAATTTCCCCTCTTCGTAAACAACCTCTACTGACAGCCCATCAAATTTTGGTTCCAGGTAAAATCTTACATTTTCTTTCTCTGTGTTTTTTTGAATCGTTTGTATGAAATTTCTCACATCCTGTTCCTTGTCAGAAGAGTTTAAACTCAGCATAGGTGCTTTGTGTTTCCGCTTCTTTAAACTGTCAACCGGAGGGGCACCTACCTTTTGTGTTGGCGAAGTTTTGGTTTTTATTTCTGGAAATTCCTGTTCAATATCCTGTAAATATTTAAAAATCTCGTCGTACTTATTGTCTGAGATCACAGGATCATTCTCAATATAGTACCTGTGATCGTGCCTGCGTATAGCTTCGCGCAATTGCCCGGCTTTTTCCCTGGCTTCTGTTTTATTCATCTTTTCCGGGTTTTTTAATTCCGGAAAGGGTGTATTTATGAAAGGATTTTTACTCATGAATGATATCATTAAATGACATTGTCGTCGTTTTTACTTTTTCTTCTGACAGTTGGGGCAATAATATGTTGCTCTGCCGGAAACTTTAATTTTGTCGATCGACCCATTACATCGGGGGCAATTTTCTCCCTCCTTGCGTTTTCGAAGCAAATACGTATTGGGTAGTCGGGAAACATCTGCATCTTTATCAATAGCCATTTTCAGTACTTTTACGGTCATTTCAAATAGTTTTTTTCCGTCTGCTTCGTTTATTTTATTTGCTTGTTGTTTAGGATGTATTCCTGCCTGAAACAAAATCTCGTCGGCATAAACATTGCCTATACCGCTTAATACAGATTGATCGGTCAGGAAATTTTTGATCATCGTTTTGCTTTTTTCCATTTGTTTTATAAAGTAATCTTTACCCACATTCAGTGCATCCGGTCCAATTTCATGCTCCTGCAGATAACTGTCTATATCCGTTATCATTTCTACACTGCCCAATTTTCTTTTGCTTACATAGTATAAGTTTTGGTCATCATCGAGTTTTAAAACGCATTTGGCATACTCTGGCGAATCCTCTTTTTCGTTACGAACGCTGAGGTAACCCGTCATCCCAAAATGCAATGCCAGCAAATGATGATTCTTTGATATTAAAAAAAGGTGTTTGCCTTGTCTTTTTAATGCTTCGATCTTTTGACCCTTCAGGGCCTGGTTAAGTTTTTTTTCTGTAGTTTTTACAAATTCTTTGTCCGTAATTTCAATGTGTTCGATCTTTTTGTGCAAGATTTTGCTTGCTTCTTTTTTGTAAATTTCTACATCGGGAAGTTCTGGCATATTCGTTTCTTTATGATGTGGATATGTGAAATATGATTTGCCTGCCTGTTGTTTTTCTGGTATACCCGGATTGATTCATTCTCTGATAATACATAAAAGAAAATATCCGGGGTCGTATGCATTTTGGGTAACCAGAGAAAATCAAACACAGAATAAGGAAACACTCGTCAGGTGTTGGGATTGGTTTCATAATAATCGACCAGTGCTCTTTCGTATTCCAGCTCTAAAGGTTTGGAAAGGTCTGCTTCAGGTGCTTCTTTAATGGTATCAACATGCAGATTTACACTAACATCAAGGTTTACATAACTGATATCTTCCAACCAGTTTACCGAAAGCATTACTTTTTTACTCCAGGGGCGCCAGTTGCTCGTATCTACAACAATGTAGGCGATCTGACAGTCGATGTCATCAATGATGAGATCTTCCAGATGCCCGAGTTTTCCTTCAATAGCATTGATATGATAACCTTTTACTTCATTAAAACTCCTCAGGTTGGTGTGGAGGTCTTTTTCGCTGATCACCTTTGTAGGAATTCGCAAGGGACGGGGAGGGAAAAACATATTGGCACTGCCACGGCCATTATAGTCGTAGTTCCAGTAGTTTTCGTACCCGTAATATTCGCTCAGGGCTTTCTCATAATCTCTCGATACGGTTGGTTTTTCTTCCGGTTTCGGGCAGTTTTCAATCTTTTTTCTGTCAATATCAAGTGGGAAATGTTTCTGATCCCAAAGCGGTTTCGCCAGTGTAATCATGGGCAGAAGTACCCGGTCTTTCTGGAAAATATTTCCAAAGTCAGCTTCAATAAACCTTATGACCCAGGTTTTGTCATCAAAAAGGAAATCTTTTACTTTTCCTTTCAGACCATCTTTTGTTTCCAGTGAATGACCTTTCAGGTCTTTTAAACTTCTTTTCATTTTTTTAGTGTTTTTGATTGCTTAAATGCTTTTTTTACAACAGGTTGCTTACTCAAACATTGAAAAATATATGCCAAATCCAAAAATCATGAATGCTGGTTGTCTTTATGGGTGAGCTGGTCAACAGGAATGGTTGCCGCATTCAGTAGAAGTATCAGAAAAGTATTATAATATCAACCTGCTACCGGAAATGTTGTATCTAACACAGCGAAATGATTTCAAGAAATTGGAAATTAGATTTTTAGCTTCACTGGTGGAAATTAAAAAGATAAGGTATGTGCTGAATGTACTTTATGAATTGTGATGGAGAAATAAATTCAGAGGTTCGGTATTGGTCATGGCGGGGTTGTGTAAGTCCGGGATAAACAATTGTTTTTAGGAATATTTTTTTATTCCAGCGGTTTGGGGTGTTTTAAATATGATGATTTTTTTACCTGTTGTAGAAATTATTACTCAAGAGCTGAGGTTAAGGTTGAGGATGAGGTTGAGGAGGGGATGGGGTAGGTGGCAGGGATTATTCTTCCAGAAACCCTTCAATATTCTTCAATTCTGTGCTGAAACCAATGCCCAGCAGCACTTTTTCGCGGATGTCGCTGGCATATTTGAGGGCGTATTCTTTATTTTTGATCTGGTCGAGTGCCTCCTGGGGAGTACCCAGTTTAAATTCGATGATGAAGATGTGACTGCTGGTTTTGATCACGGTGTCGATTCGACCATCAGCGGTGAGTATTTCGGTTTCGATCTCGAAACCCAGCAAGCGAAGCAGGGTGAAAAAGATGCTGTGGTAGTAAGCTTCCTCGTTTCGGATTAAAGGATAGGTAATGGATTTGAAAAGTGCTTTTAATTGTTGGATAAAGCTTTCGATGTCTTTTTCCTGCAGGCTGCGGACAAACCTTTTCAGAACGATCCGGTTATCTGCAAGGGGAGTTTCTGAAAGAGAAGAAAGCAGGTAATTGTCGAATGATTTACGTACTTCGTAATTGGGATAGTCCAGGATGGTTTCACCGGTAAGTGGATCGAGACTCTTAATGGTCAGATATCCGGTTTGGAAAAGCAGGGGTATGAGTTCAAGGTTTTCTATCTCATAATGATCGAACAGGGCAATTTCAGTTTCAAATCCACGATGGAATTGGGTGAGGTTGTAGTTACGTTCTTTGATCAGTTTTATCAGGAAAGTGGGTGTGCCTGTGCTGAACCAGAAATCGCCAAAACTTTGCCTGGAGAGAAAATTGAGAATAGAAAAAGGATTGTAAACAAATTGTAAACCATCCCAGCTATATCCGTTGTACCACTCTCGTATGGCTTGATTGGTATCAGTTTCTCTGAATTTTTTCCTGATGTTATTTATATGCGTTTTAAAGTATAATTGCAATTCATCCTGGGTGTATCCACATAAAGCGGCATAATTGGTATCGATTGAAATATCGTACAAATGATTCAGTTCGCTGAAGATAATCACCTTACTAAACTTACTCACCCCGGTCATTAATAAAAACCGGATATTCTCATCGTTACTTTTTAGTGCGGAATAGAAATTTTTCAATATTTCGCGGTGCTCAATTGCCTGTGGTATTTTTTCCTTTTCCAGATAATCGATAATGGGTTTGTCGTATTCGTCGATGAGAATAGCCAATTGTTTTTCTTGCGCCATAGATCTGATCAGCTCCCGAAAGCGCAATCCATAGTGCTCTTGCTTCAGTGAGATGTTGTATTGCTCTGCGATCTCATCCAGAATAAGGTTGATGCTTTCAGGTAAGGGGAGATTTTTCTTACTGATTTCACTAAAATCAATGTGAATAACCGGTCATGGTTCCCAGTCGATCTTGTCGTAGATATACAATCCTTTGAAAAGTTCTTTGTTACCCAAGAATATCTCTTTCAGTGTGCTGATTGTGAGAGATTTGCCAAATCTGCGCGGACGGGAAAGAAAATAAACCTGTCCCCTGGTGATAAGCCGGTAAATCAAAGGCGTTTTATCCACATAAACATAATCCCCCTCAATGAGGGTCTTTAGGTCTTGTTTACCTATGGGGAGTTTTTTCATCTGTTTATAATTT
>CAZPVB010000217.1:0-6220 GCA_964589855.1 uncultured Bacteroidales bacterium | reverse complement strand
CATTACCGGGTAGTCCTTTTTCCTGCAGTTCAGTGAGCCCTGCACCCGTTATCAGTGAGCAATCCATACTACATTGCTGCAAGGCATGAAAAAGCATGGCCGCAGTAGTTGATTTGCCGGAGGTGCCACCCACAGCAATGGTCTTTTTACTATTGGCAATAGATGCCAGCAATTCTGAACGCTTTACCACCGGTATACCCAGGTGCAACGCTTTTTGATACTCCGGATTGCTCTCCTCAATGGCAGTTGAGATCACTAACACATCGGTATGTTTTCCAATACCACTTCCATCCTGCGGAAAACAGGCAATGCCCAGTTCCCTGAATTGCTTTTGTATAAGCATTTCGGTATGGGTCTCAAACAACCGGTCAGAACCCGAAACCTGTTTCTTTTCGCCTTTTAAATATTGAGCGATGGCACTCATACCTGTACCACCAATACCGGTAAAAAAAAAGGAATGATAATCTTGAAAATTCATGATTGGTTTAGTCTGTCGAGTGAAATAAAAAATTTAGTATCCTCCAACATATTCTATTGTGCCAGGTAGATCATAACAACTGCTTGAAAAGCAAACGCAACGCAGCAATCGGCATTTTCTTGCTGACACAACAAATTTCAAATCACAAAGATAGTTTTTAATCCATTTCCCCGAAAACAATAGTGGGAATAACTCTTGTGCAGAATTATTCCCACTCGCCAACGAATGCTTTCGCAGTCTGTAGCGCCAGGCTACTGTTAAAGGCTGGTATGCAATTCAACAACCTGTTACAGTTGTTTTTGCACCCCTCAGCACATATGACATGCCGACTAAAGCAGATCATTTGTGCCGTCCGCTGAACATATCTTACGATACATTTTCCCGGACAAAGTGTCGTTTCAAAGCATCTGCAATGCCAATTCAATGTTTCACTGTCAGCTGTCTAAAAATAGTATTCTCCTTTCAGAAAACCCTATTTATGATCAGTTTTCTCCACATTTCATCTCGACAATGCAGCAGGAAAAAAACATCTTTTCAGATGAAGTTTTTCCCGACAATAGTTACCAAAACAGTGTTTTCATACCTATTGCCACTTTCGACTCAGTCACTTAAAGAACGTATTCTTTCGGGTGCTCTGACCTTCGCACGCATGTGTGAATTTTTACATCCATTCTGCGCCACTCCGGACTTTGATTCCTTCAATATGCAAACCTTTCGGTTTGAATGATCAGATTCAGATTCAACTAAGCATCCTGCACTTCTCCATATTTTCAGGAATTGCCTTTTATCGCTTACCTGATGATTCAAATATACAACAACAAATCTATACAAGTCAAGCTTTTATGCCTCCGGTTATCATCCTCTTTTCAACCATAGTTTTCAACAATTGTTTATAAATAGCAAAACCATTGTCAAACAATAAAACTGTGTTGTTTTTCTTCATTTATTTACAGAGTTTTCAACAACAGATGAAACAATTTTTTAACATACACCACTACTTTATCAACATGTAGAAGCGATATTTTTCTATAATTTCTGCTGCTAAAAGTTCATTTTTTTCAAATTCAAACTGCCAGAAAGATCAAAAGCGAAAATAAATATGCTCGATCTTCACCTTCGCCCCACCCCTCAGACAACGAACAAATAACAAAAAAGTGATCGGGTGTTAGTTTCTTTGAGTAAAATAGTGAACACAAAACGTAAAAAGCATAATTCATCGCAAAATGCTCAAGCGCTTAGCAGTGAGAGCCAAACGCAAAAAAACAAACGCAAATATCCCCCAACCTGCTTTTTCCACTAAAAAAACCTAAAAAAACCGTGATAAAACTGCAATTTCCAAAAAGTTATCTTAGTTTTGATTTCTGCATAAAAAACAGTCGATCCTGTATTTTTTAATCAAACATTCCATAATTTACAAATCAAACAATCAAATAAAATCTCACAAAAAAGTTAATCAATTATGTGTATAAAAAAGAGTTTACTGTTTTTTACTTTTATGACATTTTTATTGTCAGGTCAGTTAAAAGCTTATGAAGACGCCAGACTGATGCGTTATCCGGACACCAATGGCGAGAAAATTGTTTTTGTTTATGCGGGCGACATCTGGAGCATTGACGCAGATGGCGGTGAAGCAAAAAAACTCACATCACACGAAGGATTTGAATTGTTTCCGCGCCTTTCGCCTGATGGCAACTGGATCGCTTTTTCTGCTGAATACAGCGGATCGCGACAGGTTTATGTAATGCCTGCTGAAGGAGGCACACCCCAACAACTCACATTTTACAACGATGTAGGCCCCATGCCCCCTCGTGGAGGTTTCGACCATGTGGTATTGGGATGGACATCCGATAGCAAAAAAGTATTGTTCAGAGGAAACCGCACCGAATATGGTCAAAGAATGGGGCGCTATTTTACCGTAAGTATTGATGGTGGTTTTGAAGAAGAATTGCCTGTTCCTTTTGGTGGTTTTGCCAACCTGTCTCCCGACGGACAAAAAATTGCTTTTACCTATCCCGATCGCGAATTCAGAACATGGAAAAGATACAAAGGGGGACGTGCAACCGATGTATGGGTTTACGACCTTGAAAATGAAGTTTCTGAGCAAATTACAGATTTTGTGGGTAGCGACCAGATACCGGTATGGCATGGCAACAAGATCTATTTCGCTTCCGATGAAGACCTGTGGTTAAACATACACAGCTATGATACACAAACGGGAGAAAGAGAACAACTTACTTTTCACGACAATTTTGATGTTATGTGGCCATCAGGATCAAATGGTTATATAGCTTATGAAGTGGGTGGGCATCTTTACAAACTGAATCTGGAAACGAAACAGGAAGAAAGAGTGGTAGTAGATATTCAGTACGACAATACACGCACACTTCCTTACTTCAAAAATGTAAAAGACAATATACACGATATGTCAATTTCACCTTCTGGCAAAAGAGTGCTTTTGGGCGCCAGAGGCGATGTTTTTTCGGTACCCGCAGGAGAGGGAACCATCCATAACCTCACAAATCAACAGGGAATCAGGGCCGTATACCCCAAATGGTCACCCGATGGGAAACACATTGCCTTTTATACCGATGAAACTGACGAATATGAGGTATATATCCTCGAAAATAAGCCAGATGCAGAACCCAGGCAGATAACAAAAGGTTCACAGGGATGGAAATATGCACCCAAATGGTCGCCCGACAGTCGATACCTTTTATTTTTCGACCGAAGCATGCAGTTGCAACTGCTTGATGTCAATTCGGGAGACATCGGAATAATAGATCGTGCTCGTGCTTTTGAAATCAGACAGTATAACTTCTCTCCCGATTCCGAATGGATTGTTTATACGCAAAGCAACAGTAACGATCAAAGTTCTGTGATGGTTTACAATATTGAAAATGAAGAGACCTTTCAGTTGACAGACCATACTTTTTCTGACACCAACCCGGTTTTCTCCCAATGTGGCAACTATATCTTTTTTACTTCCAACCGCGATTTCAACCTTGCTTTTTCCGATTTTGAGTTTAATTACCTGTTTAATGATGCTACACGCCTTTATGCATTGCATCTTACCCATGATAGCCCCAGACTTTTTGAACCTGAGGAAACCACCGAAGATCCTGCAGAGGGAGATCAAAAAGAAGAAGGTGAAGAAAAGGGAGATGATGAAAGCAATACAGTGCGTATCAATCCGGAAAATTCAGATCGCAGGATAGTTGCCTTTCCGGTTTCTTCAGGCAGTTACTGGGGTTTACAGGCTGTTGACGAAGGGCTCGTTTACTTCAATGATAAAGGGATGAACCTTTACAAGATCAAAGAACAGAAAAACGAGTTGATCATGCCCGAGATCAGAAATGGCATGGTTTCGGCTAACGGAAAAAAATTCCTTTACAGCCACCGGGGTGATTATGGTGTTGCCGACCTGCGTGCCGGTCAAAAACCAGGTGAAGGGAAACTCGATTTGAGTAATCTGGAAATGCAAATTGATCCACATGAAGAATGGAAACAAATTTTTCGGGATGGATGGAGAATTTACAGAGATTATTTTTATGTGGAAAACATCCATAATGTCAACTGGGATGAGTTGTATGAAAAATATCGTGAGTTGATACCTTTCCTGAATCATCGCTTTGACCTTGATTATATATTCAGCGAAATGGTTGCTGAAACCAATGCAGGTCATGCTTATGTAGATTATGGTGATTTTGAAAGAGTTGACAGGGTGGAAACAGGATTGCTTGGCGCAGAACTCCGTGAGGATGAATCTTCTGATCGCTACATCATAAGCAAGATCTATGAAGGAGAAAACTGGAATTCACAACGCCGCTCGCCACTTACCATGCAGGGTATAGACATCAATGAAGGGGAATACCTGATTGCCATTGAAGGACAAAACGTAACCACCAGGGAAAATCCGTATAAATTCCTGGTTAACAGGGTAGACGTTGCCACAAGAATCACCGTAAGTTCATCGTCAGACGGATCGGATGCCAGAACCTATACAGTGCATCCGGTATCCAGCGAGTTAGAATTGAAATACCTGGATTGGGTTAATGCACGCAGAGAGATGGTTGACAAACTCTCTGGTGGCCGTATCGGGTATTTTCATGTCCCCAACACAGCTTTTGAAGGCAATCGCGAAATGCATAAAGGAATGTATGCTTATCACGACAAAGATGCCCTGATCATTGATGAGCGTTTTAACGGTGGTGGTTTTATACCCGACAGGATGATAGAAATGCTCAGCAGAGAGACACATGCTTACTGGCAAAGACATGGTTTACAACCCATGCGTACACCCGGTATTGCGCATGATGGACCCAAAGCCATGCTTATCAATCAATACAGTTCCTCGGGTGGTGATGCCCTGCCTTACTTTTTCAGGCAAAAAAACCTGGGTACCATAATAGGTACACGCACATGGGGTGGTTTGGTAGGTATTTCCGGTAATGCCAGACTGGCAGACGGAGGTTATATCCATGTGCCACGTTTCGGTATATACAACCAGGATGAAGAATGGATAATTGAGGGAATAGGTGTTTACCCCGACATTCGGGTAGTTGACGAACCACACCTGGTTTCCAAAGGAGAAGACCCATCCCTGCAAAAGGCCGTGGAAGTTTTGATGGAGCAACTGGAAGAGAACCCTCCTAAAAAATGGGTAAAACCAGAAGATCCAGACCGTTCGGGATGGATAGAAGAAGAAATAGAGAATGAATAAACACTAAAAAACTCCGGTGGAATTCTACCGGAGTTTTTTTATATCATAAGAACAGATCACATACATTACTGTACTACCTCCTGCTGATCCATGGCAAGCTCGAAATTATCTTTATACCATTGTTCTTCTTTTTTGAATGGCAAGAGAAAGGAGGTAGAATAGTTCATTATAAAATTTAAAACTCCCAGCAACACCGCAAAGAACCCTAAAATAAGGGCAATGATAACAATAAAAAGCAAGATGATTCCCATGTTGCTCAATGTTGACTCGCCATCAAACTCTCTGGATCCATCGCTGTATTTTTTGTAATACGTGGTTCCCATTCCGGCAAATAATGCTGCGAAGATTCCTGCTACCATTCCGGAGTTGATACCACCGATCCTCTTCATTCTTTTTTCAACACCATATATAGTAGTGCGGCTTGAAAGGATATAAAAAACCAAACCTAATATATGTATGATCAGAAAAGTATTGATACCCGCCGTAAACAAAGTAAGCAGCCCCACTCCTATACTGCAGGCTATGATCCAGTAGGAACCTGTAAATACCCTGGAGGCCCGGTCGTGATAAACCTGCTCAAATTCTTGCACTCTTGCCAGTATCTGTTCATCATCCGGATCCAGATGCTTTTTAATATAATCCAAACCTCTTTTCACAAATTTTGCCTGCCCCCCTTTGGTGATGGTGATCAGGTCTTCGTCATTCTCACCTTTTACTGGCGTGAGCTTCTCCTCTATTCTTTCTAATATTTCAACCGACCGGGCGTTTCTTTCATCCAGTGTAAGTTCATTATCAATATTGATTTTATCAGGATGATCTCCCGGTGAAAAAATGTGTTCATTAAAATTGGTATATACCACAATGGGGAGAAGCACAAAAACGCCACCAAGGTAACCAATCAACAACAATATTTCAAACCAGTCTACACCTCCACTGCCCGAAGTCTTTTGAACAGCCTCTGTGGATGTGGTATCGTTGGTTGCAAATGTTGAAATTACCATCAACACAAAAATGATCATTAA
>CAZPVB010000216.1:0-6223 GCA_964589855.1 uncultured Bacteroidales bacterium | reverse complement strand
ATCTGTGTAAATCTGTGTAATCTGTGGATAATTGATTTTTCAGAGTGGACTCATCTAAGGAGTTTACTTTTCGTAAATGACTGATTAAAAAACAAGAATAACGCAGAACTTAGCGAAGCGATCTCATGAATACCTAATAAAAAAAACATTATATGGATAATTTGGCGTTTTCTTGCAAAGACCAAATACAATTGCAAACTTATAATCAGACCATCATAAATATCATTTTTTCAAATTAGAAGTATCATGTCTGCTATTTTCACAGGTGTTTGTCTTTTATTTGTAAACATGTGCGGTTCATCCTTGAAGATTCAAAGGAAAAGATTACCTTTGCAGGCTGTTCTAAAAAAATAATATAATTTTTAAACCCCCGGAATTCAATGTATAAACAAACAAGTTTTAAAAGTATTTTCATCATAGCACTCATCATTCTGACCCTTTCGTCATGCAGTAAGTATCAAAAACTACTGAAAAGCGATGATGTGATGCTAAAAAAAGAAAAAGCCATTGAATATTTTGAAAAAGAAGATTACTCACGTTCCCTGGGTTTGCTTACTGATATTATTCCCGCATTCAGAGGTACTTCTCATGCAGAGGAACTGAATTATTATTTTGCCCTCGCCCACTATAATATGGGAGATTACATGATGGCAGCACATTATTTTAAATCATTTACAGAGGGTTTTCCACGAAGTGAACACAATGAGGAATTTAATTTTTTAAGCGCATATAGTAAATACCTTCTTTCACCCCGGCCCAGTCTGGACCAAACACCTACCCGGGAAGCCATTAACGAGTTACAGCAATTTGCCAACAAATACCCGGAAAGTGAAAAAATTGAACAGGTAAACTCGCTGATTGATGAACTCAGACTTAAATTAGAGAAAAAAAACTACGACTCTGCAAAGCTTTATTATAACCTTGGAGACTATATGGCAGCAGTAAGGTCTTTTAAAAACCTGATAAGCGATTATCCCGACACGGAATTTAGAGAAGAAGCCATGTTCCTGATTATTCGATCGCACTTCCTGTTTGCTGAGAACAGTGTCAGGGAAAAACAATCAGAAAGATATACCAATGTTGTGGAAGCTTATGATACCTTTATAAAAAGATTTCCCGACTCATCTTATCTGGAGGATGCTGCCCAAATGAATACCAAGGCAATGGAACAAATCGAATTGCTGGACAATATGGCGATCATTAAAAAGTAACCGGGAAAAAAAATTATTTTCCTGGATGACAAGGCATTAAAAATAATTAATCTCAAGGAAAACATTCAAACAATATATTGAAATCAATGTTTCAAAGTTTTAAAATAATCCTTTAATCAATTTACAGACAATTTTTACATACCATGGAAGAGAAAAAATATAAAACCAACCTGAACACAGTTACCCGCGATCTCAGAATGTTTGACAAAGACACACAGAATATTTACCAGTCTGTGGTAATCCTTTCAAAGCGGGCGAATCAGATCGGGCATGATATTAAAGAAGAAATAAACAACAAACTATCAGAATTTACAACCTCAGCCGATAATCTTGAAGAAGTATTTGAAAATCGTGAACAAATAGAGATTGCCCGCTATTATGAGCAAATGCCTAAACCTTCTCTTATAGCTATAAGTGAATATCTAAATGGAAATATTTATTATCGCATTCCTGATAACGAGTAAATGATATTGATACAGTCCTGTTTCAATGCATTTATTTAGTGTTGTCAGAAAAACATTTGCAGGATTATAAGAAGACTGACCCAAAACCCAACAAAAACGCACTTCCCAAAAGAGTTATATGCTAAAAGGTAAAAAAATCATTCTTGGCATTAGTGGAGGGATTGCTGCTTATAAAAGTCTTTCCCTGATTCGCCTTTTCATCAAAGCAGGCGCAGAGGTCAGGGTGGTTCTCACAAAAAATGCTGAATGGTTTGTTACGCGTGTATCTCTTGAATCCCTCTCGCAGAACAAAGTCTATCATCAGGTTTTTGCCGCCGACAATGACTATACCACTGAGCATATCAGTCTGACCGACTGGGGCGATGTAATGGTGGTTGCACCCGCCACCGCCAATATAATCGGAAAATATGCCAATGGTATTGCCGATGATGCTTTGTCTACATCTTTGATATCCTTCAACAAAAAAGTATTTGTGGCACCTGCCATGAATGTGAAAATGTATGAGAATTTTGCCGTACAAAAGAATATGGAGTATCTGCGGCAAAACAACGTAGCATTTATTGAATCTGCAGAAGGTTACCTGGCCTGTGGGTACGAAGGCAAGGGCAGAATGGAAGAACCTGAAGAAATATTTGAAATTGTAAAGTCATACTTTTCAGCAAGTGCTGCTTTTACCGGAAAAAGTATTCTTGTAACGGCAGGGCCAACGCACGAAAAATTAGATCCTGTCAGATTTCTGGGAAATTATTCTTCTGGTAAAATGGGGATGGAACTGGCACTTGAACTGGCACAAAGAGGTGCCAATGTTCAACTGGTATCAGGACCGGTCAGCCAGCTGGCTGTGCATCCCAACATTAAACTTACAAAAGTGGTAAGTGCAGATCAGATGTACGATGCCTGTACTCAAATCTTCCCGGAAATGGATGCAGCATTGATGACCGCTGCTGTAGCAGATTATAAACCCCGGAAATACAGTAGTCAGAAACTAAAAGGAGAAAAGATTGAACGAACCCTTGAACTGGTTCCCAACAAAGATATCCTGGCAACTTTGGGTGAAATGAAAAAGGAAAAGCAAATATTAGCAGGATTTGCACTGGAAACCCATAATGAAGAAGCAAATGCCATCCAAAAAAGAAAAAACAAAAACCTTGATTTTATTGTATTAAATTCACTCAATGAACAAGGTGCCGGATTTGGGCTCGAAACCAATAAAATAACCATAATTGACAATAAAGACAAAGTTTTCAGGTTTGAATTAAAAACGAAAAAACAGGTTGCATGCGATATTATTGATAAACTCCAGGAACATCTTAATATCAATCTGTAAACCAAAATATCTGTATATTATTAGCGTTCTGTAACAGAAAGACAAATTACCCACAACGATTCAACATACAAACATGTGACATAAAAAAATATTTTAACACATGAGTAGATTCTTATTGATTATTCTTTTTCCGTTTTTTTTGTTTTTTAAAACAAATGCCCAGGAACTCAACTGCCAGGTGCAGATATCCTCACCCGGCATGTCTGAAACCGACCGACAGATACTGCGAACGCTTCAGTCATCCCTTCACGAATTCATCAACCAAACTAACTGGACCAATTACAAGTTTGAGTCACTTGAGCGAATAGAGGCCAGCATACTAATAACAGTGGATGATAAAGTTGGAAGCGATGAGTACAAGGCTTCCATACAAGTGCAATCCAGAAGACCGGTATTTCAATCCTCGTATGACGCGCCCATTCTCAACCACAACGATCGGGATTTTGTTTTTCGATATACTGAAAACCAATCCATGGAATATGCTGATAATACATTTTCCAGCAATCTCACTGCTGTAATAGCCTATTATGCTTATATAATCATTGGTTTCGACTTCGATACATTCTCACCTATGGGCGGAACACCCTTTTTTGAGAAAGCACAATCCATTGTCAACCTGGCGCAAAATGAACCCGAACCCGGATGGAAATCTTTCGAAAGCCAACGAAACAGATATTGGCTGGTAGAAAATCTTTTCAACTCACAATATTCTAATATCAGGCAGGCAATGTACAATTACCACCGCAATGGATTCGACAAGATGACCGAAAACATGGATCTGGCAAGAGCAGAAGTAGCAAATGCATTGGAAATGCTTCAGAGAGTTCACCGGCAAAGACCAGGAGGCTATCTTATGTCAATTATCATGACCACCAAAGATGATGAACTGATCAATCTTTTCAACGATGCTCCTGCCATGGAAAAAGAACAGGTCGTTGCGATACTTACCGAAATAGACCCATCCAATAGCTCTAAATACAGGCGCATAACCCAACCTAACTAAATTATCGTTTTAAACTCATATTCATTTTCTCTAGCTTGTTTTTTGCCCTCTTTTGTTCGCAAAGTTTCTTATCTTTGTCGCCTTGCTAAATACCTGTTTTTGGATATATGTTAAAAAGTCTGTTGATTGAAAACTATGCCCTGATTGATAAACTGGACATCAGCTTCGATGATGGCCTTACTATTATTACCGGTGAAACAGGTGCCGGTAAATCTATTTTGCTGGGCGCACTAAGTATGATTCTCGGACAAAGAGCCGACACCAGAGTGCTTTTTAAAAACACACGTAAATGTGTGATAGAAGGAATTTTTGACCTGAAAAATATGGGGATAGAAAAACTTTTTATCCAGCATAAACTTGATTATGAAGACAATACAATCTTTCGCCGGGAAATAAATCCTCAGGGAAAATCAAGGGCTTTTATCAACGATACCCCCGTGAATTTGAATGTGATGAGAGAAATTGCTGAAAAACTCATCGATATCCATTCCCAACATCAAAATCTGATCATTGGAAAACCCTCTTTTCGGTATGATGTGCTCGATGCTTTTGCTGGTTTATCTGAGAAAGTGACAAACTACAAAAACCAATATGAAGAACTGATCAGACAAAAGAAACATCTCGAAGCATTGAGGGAAAAGGAAAAAAAGGTTACCACTGAACTGGACTACCATCAGTTTCAGTATGATGAACTTTATAAGGCAGGACTTAACGAAAATGAATTTGAAGAAATAGAACAAGAACTTGAAATTCTCAATCATGCAACCGAGATCAAATTAAACCTGGAGCAAGCCGATCTTATTCTTCAAAACAACGATGAAAATATTCTTTCTCAACTTCATGAAGTTATACACCTTGTAAAACCTTTTGCCAAACTAAATGAAGAGTATGATTCTTTTCATCAGCGACTTACAAGTGTTGAAATTGAACTGAATGATATTGCCAGAGAAATTGCCATAAAAGGCGATCATGTAATCGCAGACCCGCAAAGACTCAATGAACTGCAGACAAGATACGACCTGCTTCAGAAACTCTTGCTGAAGCATCATGCCAAAACCATTGAAGAACTGATGGTTATACGCGATAAGTTTAAAGAAAAAATTCAAAGCTTTGATTCTTTGGAACTTGAAATTGAAAAATCCGTAAAAGAATATGATAAAACAGAAAAACAGATTCATAAACGCGCTGAAGAAATATCGCTGATAAGAAAAAAAAGTATTCCGGGTCTGGAAAAACAGATTAATGCATTGCTGGCAGAACTGGGTATGCCCGACGGCAGATTCGTGATCAGTCAAAAGAAACAAGAGCATTTGAATATATATGGAGCAGACAGCATTGCATTTTTATTCTCTGCCAACAAAGGAAATGAACCACAAAATCTTGAAAAAGTAGCCTCTGGCGGGGAACTATCGAGACTGATGCTGGCCGTTAAATCGGTTATTTCCATTAAAAATCTTTTGCCTACAATCGTTTTTGACGAAATAGATACAGGAGTATCAGGAGAAATAGGTTTTAAGATCGGCAATATACTGGAAAAGATATCATACAATATGCAGGTGATATCGGTAACCCATTTGCCGCAGGTGGCTGCTAAAGGCAAAAAACACTTTATTGTGTACAAAAAAATTGAAGAAGGAAAAACCCAAACAAGGATGAAAAGTGTTGACAATAAAGAACGGGTAAAAGAGATCGCTAAAATGCTGGGTGGAGAAAACCCCAGCGATACTGTGCTGGAAACAGCCAAAGAAATGATTCATACAAACTCAAATATTCATCAAACAAACAAAAACAATGTCCAATAACCTTTTAAATGGAAAAAGAGGGATTATTTTCGGTGCATTAGACGAAAACTCTATTGCCTGGAAAGTAGCAGAACGCGCCAAAGAAGAAGGGGCTACATTTGTGCTTACCAATGCCCCGGTAGCATTGCGAAAAGGTGATATTTTCAGATTGGGAGAAAAAACACAGAGTGAAGTTATATCAGCAGATGTAACTCAGGTTGATGACCTTGAAAATCTATTGCAGGAAAGTATGAAAATACTCGACGGTAAAATTGATTTCATCCTTCACTCTGTAGGCATGTCGCCAAACGTAAGAAAAGGATTGCATTATACTTCGCTGGACTACAACTATATGGTAAAAACCCTTGATGTTTCAGCCATGTCGTTGCATAAACTTTTACAAACTGCTTATAATATGGATGCCATCAATGAATGGG
>CAZPVB010000215.1:0-6312 GCA_964589855.1 uncultured Bacteroidales bacterium | reverse complement strand
ATATTAGTTTTTAATCAGTTTAAAATGATCAAAAACAAGCGCTCCTGCGCCTTTCAAACCACCCAGATCGCCCAGTTCCGAAAACTCAATCTGGCAAAACTCCAGCGGATTGGATAAGGCAGATCCTGTCATTCCTGTTTTTACCGGATTCAGCAACAGTTCTTTCAGTCGGGCAAATTTTCCTCCAATGATGATCAGTTCCGGATTGAGCAGATTCAGGATGTTGCCCAGCGCGTGCCCGAGTTTATAACCCATATCCTGCACAAGTTTGATAGAAAGATCATCGCCCTGAAGGGCAGCGTTCAAAATGCTGTCGTAGCGCACAGGTTTTTGGTCATCTGAAGTGTCGATCATGCTTTTTTCGCCATTGGCAATTCTTTCCATGAAATTCTCTTCGAGCGCATATCCTCCAACATCATTACCCAGGCAACCTTTTTTGCCACAGAGGCAAATCTTTTCTTTGTTGCCAAATTGCATGTGCCCCAATTCGCCGGCAAATCCCATCCCTCCGTTTACAATTTTGTTGTCAATGATCAAACTGGTTCCCAATCCGCGACTCAGGTTGATTATGATAGCGTTGTGTGCTTTTTGTGCCTTTCCGGCAATTTTTTCTGCCTGTCCCAGACAACGGGTATCGTTATTGATAAAAACGGGTATTTCGTATAACTGGGAAAAATAGTCTGCCAGGGGTTGATCCATAAAATTGAAAAATGTAAAAGATTCTCCTGTCTTATTTTTTACCCGGCCTGTAATGCCTACACCCATCCCAAGAATCGATTCCTCATTGATACCCGAATTATGGAGACATTCTATGATAAAAGATTCAATCTTACCCAAACATTTTTTCGTATTTTCCAATTGGAAATCTGTTTTCTGACGGTAATAAACAGCATTGAGCTTTGAGTCAATGATACCCACCGTTATCCTTTTGAGGAGAATTTCTACGCTGAGTGCATAAAAGGTTACATTTTTAAGCCCGTATATCTGTGGCTTTCTGCCATTAACAGTTTCTTTTTTGCCCGTTGTGCTCAAAAAACCTTCATTCTGCAACTCATTAACCAGTTTTATACCCGTGGGAGCGCTTATCTTAAGTTCCTTGCAAATGTCGGGTATGGTTATCCCATGTCCTTTTTGCGAGATTAACTGTATGATTCGCAATTTTTGTTGCATTAAACGACTCTCGTTGGTGATCTCATCAAAGTTGCTGTTAAAGATGGCTTTCATTTTTTTCTTTCTTGGTTTTGTTTTCTGTTGATAATGAACGGATAATGATATTTTTTTTCGTTTCTTAATTAGTACTTGCAAGAAAACGTCAAGTGTTGCGTTATGCTCGCCTTCAAAACAGTCATTTACGAAAAGTAAACTCATGTTTTTCTGTCATCGCAAGCCTTGCATTCGTCGTTTTCTTGCAAAGACTTATTATGGATGACCCCAAAACCGGATGTTAATCCATCCTTAATTTATTTTATCCTACAAGTTTATTAAAACTTTAAGTAATATCAAAGTTATTTTTAATAAATTTAAGTAATTGTTTTTTGTTAACCTTCTTACCGGTTATTTTTGTTAGGTGAAAAAGGACAGAAAAAAAATTCATGGGCAATGCTGTTTACTAATCTAAATAAGGGTTACAGGTGCTATTTTTTTTTATGTTGATTATTTTTGGGTGGGTATTGTCATAGGTTCTTTGTTTTTGTATTTCAGGAAATTTAACTATCAGAAATTCAATTTGTATGAAGATGTATAAAGATGAAATAAAAACGTTTTTTGCTGTGTGGTATTATTGATTGAAATAGTATTTTCAGAAGACTAACTTTTATTGTTTGCCAATTACCAAAAAGTTCTTAAATTTGTTCAGTCAATGAATAAACAAATGAAAAAAGTGTTTTTGTATGTTGGATTTAAAAGAGCGTAGCCATAAGATCGTATTTTCTTTGATCCGTTCGCAGGGCGAAGTGTCAGGAGCCGACCTGGCACGTCAGATAGATATGCAACCCAGTAGTCTTGTATATATCTTAAGGCATCTGAAAGGAAAAGGTTTGATCGAATTAAGCGGATATGGTTCTTCTACCCTGAAAGGTGGTAAAAGGCCGGTTCTCTGGCGGGTTAACCCCGGATATGGTAATATATTGGGTATTGAAGTGATGCGCAATGCCATTCGGGGCGTGTTGGTTGATCTATCGGGTGAAGTGATGCTGAGGGTAGAAAAGGAATTCTCACCCGGACGAACGGAGAAAACCATTTCGCGTATCCTTAAAACGATTCATGACATTCTCAATGAGTCGGGTACTTCTGTATCCAAACTGCTTTTTATCTCCATCGCTGTTCCGGGTATTGTAAATCCTATCACTCATAAGATCGTTTATTCCTTTGGATTGAAAATGGAGGATTTTGACCTGAGATCTTACATTCAAGAGGAGTTTAATGTACCGGTGGGCGTGGTTAATGATGCGAATGCCGGCGCCCTGGGAGAACAATGGTTCTCAAACGATAATCTTCTCAAAAGCAATCTTATTTATCTGATGTACAATCCTATTGCGGGGGGGATTGGACTTGGGGCTGTTATCAACGAAAAACTTTATACGGGTTCTAACGGAGTGGCAGGTGAGGTTTTTTCGCGCGTACCTGGTGTGGAACAGATCATTCTTTCCGAAATTGAGAAAATAGACAAAAAAAGTATTTTGCTCAATCCCGGCGAAGACTATAAAAATGTACAGATATCCGATCTCTATTTTTATGCACGGAAAAATTGTGCATTGAGTGCGCATGTCTTGCAAATGCTCAGTCATTTGGTTGCCAGAGAAATCAGCAAAATTATTGGGCTTTTTGATCCGGAGAGGATCATTATTGGAGGAGATCTTAGTATTTGTGAAAAGTATATATGTGAAAAGATATCCGGAGAATTGACCGCTTTTATGCACAATTATTATCCTTTCGAATTAAGCGTGCCTGTTATTGATTATGCGCGGAATAAAGTTTTTTCTCCTTCTGTTGGTTCAACGGCTCTTTATCTCTCTAATGAATTGCACAACTAAGATGTATGGAAAGAAAACACCAAATATTTCGTTTCTTAACCAGTCATTTGCCAAATGTAAACGCCCGGATCTTTATTTTTCTCAAGTTTAGAAACTGAATTTTTTCATTAATTTAGTGATGTAAACATGTTTATCTTTCAATAATTATTACGCTTCCCATGAATAGAAATTTATATTTCATTGTTTTAACTGTTTCCATTTTTTTTATGTTTTCATCGTGCAAAAATTCAACCCGAACTTTTTTCAGGGAAGGTGTTTCATATGACCTGGCTGAATATCGGTACAAACAGATCTATGATGTGCATTATAATCTTGATTTCCATATCCCTGATGAAAAATCGATACCCGTTAAAGGAAGCCTGCAAATGCATTTTAAACCACTAAAAGCACGCCATGGTGTGATTCTCGACTTTCAACCTGGTGAAGAGTATGTTCATCAATTGCGGGTAAATGGCGATTCTTCCTATTACTACATGAACAACGGACACATTTATATCGATGCAGATCATCTGGTACCACGCCAGAACAATGTTATCGAGATCGATTTTACGGCTTCCGACCAGGCGCTCAACAGATCAGAGGATTTCATGTATACACTGCTGGTTCCCGATAAAGCATCTACTGTTTTCCCGTGTTTTGATCAACCCGATATGAAGGCAACTTTTGATCTCACCCTGCATATTCCTCAGCAATGGAAAGCACTTAGCAATGGCTCAGAGGTAGCTGACCAGACTGAAAACAGCAAACGCTCTGTTACTTTTTCCATGAACAAACGCATCAGCACTTATTTATTTGCATTTACTGCCGGCGATTTTCAAGTGGAATCCGAAACCCGAAATAACAGAACAATCAACGTTTTTCATCGCGAGACAGATTCGGTGAAAGTAAATAATAATTTACCAGATGTTTTTCAATACCATTTTCATGCACTGCAGTGGTTAGAAGATTATACGGGCATTCCATACCCTTATCCCAAATTTGATCTTGCCATTCTGCCCGGATTTCAGTACAGTGGTATGGAACATCCGGGAGCAATATGGTACCGCGATACACGCTTGTTTCTGGATGATGATGCCGGTATGAATGCGCAACTCAGAAAATCAAACCTTATCGCTCACGAAACTGCACATATGTGGTTTGGAAACCTGGTAACAATGAAATGGTTTGATGATGTTTGGTTGAAAGAGGTTTTTGCCGGCTTTATGGCTGATAAAATTACCGCTATCGATTTTCCTTCGGTGAATCATGACTTGAGGTTTTTTCTGTACCATTACCCCAAAGCATACCGCATCGACAGGAGCAAAGGCAATCATCCTGTAAAACAAACCCTCGATAACCTGAACAGGGCAGGTACGCTTTACGGCCCCATCATCTATAACAAAGCACCTGTGGTATTCGATCAACTGGAACAGATCATGACACCTTCCGCTTTTCAGTCTGCTGTAAAACAATATCTGATCAGCTTTATGCATGCCAATGCTACCTGGGATGATCTTGTAACCATATTGGATGATCATTCCTCTGAGAATATACAAGAATGGAGTGATGTGTGGTTATATGGCAGGGGGATGCCTCATATATCTTATGAATGGAAGACGGACAGAGAGAATGAAGGACTTTATTTCAAACAAACCTACCCCGACCAGGATGATCGTTTGGCACAACAATATGTCAAAGGTGTGGCAGTAGATCAACTCAATGTGAATTCTTTTGAAGTTTGGATGCAAAAGCAAAATACTTTTCTGAATGATTTGCAACGCAAACCCAATGCAATTCTCGCCAATGGACAGGGGAAAGGGTACGGGTGGTTTCATTTACCGGAGAGTGATGCATCATATCTGATTCAAAACTTTACCAACTTCGAAAAAGATATTCACCGGGCTGCTATTGTCATGAATGTATATGAGAACTTTTTGAGGAATGAAATTCCACTTTCTGAATATCAGCAATTTCTGCTTTTGGCGCTTGACAATGAGGAAAATCCCCTGATACAAAGTTATCTGATCGAAATTGCCAATGACCATTTCTTTCACTTTACAAAACCTGAAGCACAATGGGGGATTGAACTTGAAACCATTTTATGGGAAAAACTAATCAGCAAACCGTTTTCAAATAAAACGTTGTACTTTGATCTCTGGATCAAGGTAGTAAGAAGTGACGACGCCATAGATCGTATGACAGAGATTTATGAAACGGATGGTTCTTTTCCCGGCTTCAAACCTTCAGAAAGACAATTCTGGCAAATGGCACTCGAACTATACATGCATAAGCGTCGCATGAAAGAAATACTATATGAAAAAATGGAATCCATCGATAACCAGGACAGGAAAAAACGTCTGGCATTTATATTGCCTGCCCTGTCGCCCGATGAACAGGTAAGAGATGCCTTTTTTGCTTCATTGGCCGATCCGGATAACCGAAACCCCGAGCCCTGGGTCACAGATGCACTTTATTTTTTGCATCATCCTTTGCATCCTGGTCAGGGTTTGGATTACCTTGCCTCATCGCTCCAAATGTTGCCCGAAATACAGCAAACCGGTGATATCTTTTTTCCGCAAAATTGGCTTGCTGCCACCATTGGAAACTACCACCAACCCATAGTGATGGAAACCATTCGTCAATACCTTGATGAAAACCAGGATCTGCCTGATGATCTGAAAAATAAAGTTTTACAGTCGATGGATCTGTTGATGAGAGCAGTCGATTAATATTGAACGTAACGTGTTTAAAATCAGAAATAAAACCCGTGTGTTTTTTGCAATTAGATGCATTGAAGAAAAGCAAAGTATTACGCTCAAACTGAGGGGGTATTATAATAATCCATTGAGTAAATTTAAGTGTTTTACTTATTAAAATGAGTATAGTTACGCTTGTTTTGAATGGTATGAAAATTTATCTTTGTTTGCGTTAACAATATAAAAATATATTTGATTTTATCCAAATTATGATTACATTGCAATGCTGAAATTTTAATCATTAATTTGGTTGTTTTTATTGGTTAATGTTGTTTTGTTTTGGTGGTTAAAAGGCAAAAGGCGGGCGCAGGGCCCGCCTTTTGTATTTCTGCATATTCCATCCTGATGCTATCCTTAATTCCCGGCTTTTGTAAATATGTCTGGTATTTTTCTGCTAAAAATTTCCGGAGTGGTTAGGATGGTGTTTTCAACTGAACGGTTAAGCGTTTAGCGTTGTAAAAAACTGCCATTCAAACTTCCACCTTCAGTGCTGCACTTTCCACCACCCACCATCCACCTTACATTGTGCATACGATACTTTTTGT
>CAZPVB010000214.1:0-6312 GCA_964589855.1 uncultured Bacteroidales bacterium | reverse complement strand
CATTAAAGAGGGTTCCAAAGCGGGCATCTTTCCAGAAACAGATGATCATCGCCTGCGACAGGATGATGCCTGTCCATGCCAGTACCCACCAAAGATCCCATTTCAGGTTCCAGGCAAATACCGTGGCGATGAGCATACAACCCGCCATCAACCAAAAAATACCCAGGGGTTTGGAGATGGGCTGGGTAATTTCGTTGAATTCATACATGCCAAATGCTTTTGCAAATCCCATAAAATGTATCAAACCATGGATTGCGGTAAGAATGCTGATTCCTGTTTTCATTTTTCTGCTTTTTTAAATGTTAATGATTATATCAATGAATGTCTGTAAGAGAACTTTCACAAATTAAAAATGGTAGATCACCCCTACCCTGCTAAAAGCACTGCCCGGGATTTCAAATTCCTTCTGATTGTAATGATCTTCATAGATCTGAGATCCTCTGTACCCCTCTATAAATAATCCCAGTTGTGCCCCATTATTGAACTGGAAAGGAATCAGATGAATACCAAACAAAAAACCGTTACTCCAGCGATTCAGATCATACCCCGGTAATGAACCGGTTTCATTTGTTACGGAAACATTGTTCAACTGGAGCAGATGCCCCAATTTAATCTGCAACAATCCGTTTGCGTGATTTTGCCTGAAAAGACTCAGATTGAAAGTGGTGGGAAACATGAACTGGTGTGTATCCAGTTTGCGCCTCCCGGTAAAACGGTTTTGAACATCATTGAATGTGAAAGTTTGCCCGCTAAACATATAATCCAGTCCCGCTTCCAGAAAATGCTTTCCCAATGGCAGTGCAACACGTGCCCCGGCGCTAACACCACGCCGGGTAGCACCGCTGAAAGCGTCTACTCCTGCACCAGTGATGTCTTCCATCTGAGTGTTTTCCACAATGCCCCCTTTGCTGGATGACAATTGAACACTGTATTGTAATTTTTTCGTTTCAGCATCTTCAACAATATGTTTGCTTGTTTTACATCCTCCCATGAGCAACATTGAAAAGATAAGAATGATGATTTTGTTTTCCATGATTTTTTCGTGATTTTGTTTGATGATGGATAAAATGAGTCCACTCCGAAAACAAGTTTTCGGGAAATTCGTGAAAATTCTATGTTTTTAATTATCTGAATATTAAATATTTGAATTAGTGTCAATTCGTGTAATTTGTGGATAATAAACTTTTCAGAGTGGACTAATTAATTAAAAATTGATGTTGCAAAGAAAAGAAGGACAAATGCAAACAAAGTATCAGCAAACGGAAAAGAGGTCTCACTTTGAAAACAGGACATCAGAAAAAGGTCTCACTTTATTTGATACCATTATGAAAACTTGATTTTCAGCAAATTAAAAGGTTCTGGAAAAAATTCGATGAACTCATAAGTTTTAGTATTGCTTTTACTTTTGGGTATTGAAGGAAATGCCAAAGCTGCCTGCCGACAGGCAAAAAACATCACAAAAATTGCTTAAGAGATAGGATTTAATGACATAAAACACCTTCGCACGGACTGAAAAAACAGTTCCGCTATTCACCTAAACAATACAGAGAAAGGATGACATTTAACTGACTATAATGCTGAAATGGCAGGATGTATAGATTTTGACTTGACTTATTCTAATGGAATTTACCATTTTTTGTTTTGAAAGTGAAGAGATAAACCCCAAAACAAACACAAGAAAACCCCATTACCTTATCCATATTTTTCTGGTAAAATATGGATTCAAGTAATGAGGTTTAATATTGGTATTGGAAAAATCTAATGGAAAACTGCTCTTACTGCTTCATGATTTTCCGGCTATGTTTGGTATTATCGGTAACAACTTCTGTGATGTACATACCTGAAGGTAAATTGCTGATATCAGTAAATATTCTTATCTCACCAGGAGGCATATTGGATTCGACTACTTCTTTTACTACCTTTCCAGACAGATCAAGGATACGGACACTTACCTCTGTAAACTGAGAAAGTTGAAAAACAATGTTTACCTCCCCATCGGATGGATTAGGATGTGTATTGATTTGCAGAGTTTCTTCAGAAAAATCATCAGGTTTCATCTCTTCAACAGAAGTAATAACTTCTCCTCCACAACTTAATCCCAGCGGTCCCCATCCCTGATTGTTATCATCGTGTATCTCTGCAATTTTATCATCAGGATCAATCACAACAAAAATCTCAAGATTCTCCGTCTGATAAAAATCAAGAGTGAAAATAAAATCCATCTCAACAGTTTCCCTGCCTCTTGCAGCAAGACTGTTTTGTGTTGAGAAAAGACTTTCACCGTTAATATCAGTCAATAAAATTCCATTTTCATCAGGGTTTCCGGCATAAAACTGCATTTCAACGGGTTGCTCAGTTGCTTTTAAGCTATAGTTCATAACTGTGGCAAAAACAGTAACTGTATCATCTGGCAGTGGTGCCGGTTTTGAAAAGAAAAGTGATTTTGTACGATCCACCTTGTCATCTGAAGGATCAAGATTAGAGTGTATCACATCGTTTTTCCAGGGTAGATTGAGTGCCGGGTCGGGTAACTGTGAATAATTGTCTTCCCAGAAGGTGCCCAAATCACCTGTGAGGGGTGTTACTTTATAAGTAAGTATGCCGGTACCATCTTGCGACCAATAGATCAAGGGCTGTGCAGAATAATTATATTCCCCGTCCGGGCCAAGAATGTTTCCGATTGAAAAATCAAAACCTGTAGTACTGCTTACACTTTTACTGGAGATATTAACAGCGCCCTGGTTGTACTCGGCATCGAGGTTAAAACCCAACCCCCATCCTGAGACAGAAAAACTGGTGGAAACTCCGCTCTGCCAGCTGGAAGTATTGGTTTCGCCAAATGTTTCCTGATAACTTAAAGACAGATTATTGCTACCTGAAACAGAGAAACCGATGTTGGCAAGACCGTCAAAAATAATCGCATCAGGACCGGCAGATTCAGGAAAATCAGGATAATCCTGAATAGAGTTGATATCAGGATAGGATAAAATATTGCCTGGTTCATGGTGTGGGCGGTAATTTCCAAGGGCCTTGGTTGTAGAAATATTGACCACAATATTGTCGTTGGATGTTTGGGTTGGAAATACACCCAACACATAATCAACGATCTCACCGGCAGCATCATAAACCGGGTATTCCCAAACATCAACGGGGATGCGGAAGAAGTGCACCTTATCGTCTATCTTGGCTTCGCTGGTCAGTTTCTGTTCGATCACTACCGAACTCTCCTGCAGGTTGCTGAATTGCTCGCCATAGCGTGCTTCAACACTGGCACTAACACTCACGCCAAAAGCACCACCACCAGCACTGACACCGCTGCTTACTGCCCAATCGCTGTTCAGCTCCACCGAAGTAATAAACTCATCGGTGGTAGATTGTGAAAAAATTGCACCGAAATCACAAGTACCGGTTCCGAAGCAATTGTTGATATCATAAACTTCGTCGTTGATCATATCCCAATGTACGGGTGGAGCACCCACGATCATCACAGGCATGTAGTAATCGCACTGATGAAGCGTACCTTCACCCAGGAAAAAGTCATCACCATCGTAATTTCCCAGGTCTAATGCAAAAGCACGATAGGAGAATCCGCTTTCATCTTCAAAAGAAAATTCAGATATCTGATTGAGGTTATAACTATCTGCAGGGGTTTCAAAACTGCGAACAGAAAACTCATTTTGTTGCCCTGATAGGAATTTATGCATGGTCACTACATCGGCTCTTCCGTTTTTGGTAATGTCGCCCACGGCAAAGTTTGAATTAGACTCCTGCAATTCATTGGTATTGCCCAATCCCTGACTTGATTCATAGGTAAGGGTATTATCTTCAGGATTTACAGCCATTACAAAAAGATCTGCAGAGGAGAAAAATACTGCCTCTTCCATACCATCACCATTTAGATCGCCGCTTTCACCCAGCAAAGGTAATCCTGCACTCTGTCCATCAGAAGTAACAAAGTTGTGAAAAAAGGAAACTTCGTCAGCTACAGTCAATGTATTCAGGTCATCACTCACTGAAACATGATAAAAATAGAAATTATGAACATCATTATCGTTGATAGCATGACCTATTGCCAAACCTGCCACAAGTGTGCTTTTGGTATCGCTGGAAGACTGAACCGGTGTTACAGCATTCTGGGTGTATGTGAAATTGGTGTTTTGTTGAGATACAACCTGCTCAATAGCAGAATCTTCCAGTGTAATACGACCTCGTGCTTCAATATTGCTGCTGCCTACGGCAGTTACTTCATAAATCTTCAAAAAAGTGGCATACTGACCACTACCTGTTGTATTGTTTTCAACACCTGTAAGCACGATCTCATCTTTGCCATCACCGTTTACATCTGCACTGGCGGCACTAAATCCTTCAGATGAATCAAAAAAGGTAGCTACCAGATCTTCATCTCTGATACTACCCCTTTGGTTTAAATTGAGCGTACCGTCACTATCAAGCAATTGAATGACGATCTTGTTTTGATCAGAATCGCCTGCAATAATGGCAAATTCAGCAGTACCATCGCCATCAAAATCTCCGCTGATGGCTTCAATAAGGTTTCTTTCATTTCCAGAAGCATTTCCAATATTGAATGAACCATACTCAGACTCAAAAGGGGGTTCAATGGTAATATCCCGGTAAACCGTTCCCTCCTCAACATTTACAGTTTTGTTGGATAAAACGTACTTCACATTGCTGCCCGATTTAAAGGCGATCAATATGTCATCAAAAGCATCTCCGTTTATATCACCTGAAACGGTTGCTAATTTGGCAGGATTACTCATGCCGGCAATGTCATCTGTGATAACGGGTGTTTGCTCGAAAAATGAAAATGGGTCGGGTTGACTGGCGAAACCCGTCCAATCGAAACCTAAAACCTGTTGATTTAGGGTTGAGGAGGATTGAGGGTCAGACCACAAGATCATAATATCCTGCGAATTATAAGTTCTGGGATCAAACTCAAAGGGATTGTTGAACTGGGCGCTGGATAAAAAAGGGGTTAAATACAAAAACAGAATTGTCAGGTAAAGATTTTTTTTCATTCTCATTTGATTTTTGTTTGTTAATTAATAAATTAATGAAATAGAAGTTTTATTATAAAAGCATCTCCTTTTATCTAAGATAGTCAATTATGTAGATTCTAAAAACCTTTTAATGTTTTTTAATTGGTGCCTTTTGCTAAAATTTAATCGATAAAGACCTCCATATTTTCGTTTATTGAGAATGTCACACTATCACTGTAACTTGGATTATAGAAAATGATATACAGGCGGGAATCCGACAGATTACATTAGATACTCTCAGACCGATGAGCGCTTCCAGAATTATCTGTCAGCAAAAAAAAGGTCATCAGATTACTCTTATGAATGACAGAAATGCGTTCATTCGGATTTTGGGAAAGATAAAAAGTACTTTTCACGTTGTTGCACAAAATGCAATTACAAGGAAAATTCAAAGACAATAATGATGTTTGACAAGGCAAAGTCAATGCTAGTGAAGGGATAGAGCGAAATTTCCATACAAAAAATCCTTATCTTTGTAATTAAATAGCCCATGCCATGATCGCAAAAACAAAGAAGAACAAATACTTAGATCCCAAAAACGACCTTACTTTCCGTAAGATATTCGGGGAGCATCCACATATCATAAAAAGTTTTCTCAATGCTGTTTTGCCTCTCGACCCCGAACAATACATTGAGAGCGTCGAATATCTCCAACCTGAGCTGATACCTGAACTTCCCAGTCTGAAACGATCAGTAGTAGATGTGCATTGCACTGACAACAGAGGGCGGTACTTTATCGTAGAGATGCAAATGTACTGGACAAGTGCTTTCAAACAGCGAATGCTTTTTAATACCGGAAAAGCCTACGTAAAGCAACTCCAGGGCGGTGGTAAATACAGAGAATTAAAACCCGTTTACGGACTTAGTCTGGTTGATGATATTTTTCACACCTCCAAAGAGTTGGAGAATACTTATTATCATCATTACCGCTTTGTACATACCGAACATAACGACGAGCATATTGAAGGTTTGGAGTTGATATTCTTAGAGTTGCCAAAATTTAAAGCCAAAAGTTTTACAGAAAAGAAGATTATGCAACTATGGCTTCGTTTTCTTACCGAAGTAGATGAAAACACCGAAGAGATAGCAGAAGAACTACTAGAGGTGGAAGAGATTGCCGAAGCGCTGGAGTATGTGAGTTCATCATCTTTTACCGAGAGAGAGTTGCTGTATTACGAAAAATACTGGGATGCCATTCGTGTGGAAAAAGCCGCTCTGGAGGATCTGAAAATCATCAATAAAAATCTTACGGAGA
>CAZPVB010000213.1:0-6330 GCA_964589855.1 uncultured Bacteroidales bacterium | reverse complement strand
ATATTCCTGTCGAAAAACCAATGCTCTGGACTGCGGAAACACCAAACCTGTACACGGTGGTTTTTGAGTTGCAGGACAGCAACGGGAAAACCCTTGAATTCAGAAGCGTGGAAACCGGTTTCAGAAGGACTGAATTTATTGATGGTGAATTGTTTGTAAACGGTAAACCCGTATTGCTCTATGGGGTGAATCGTCATGACCATCATCAATACAATGCCAAAGTAGTAAGTCGCGAAAATATGCGCCGCGATGTGGAACTCATGAAGCAGTTCAATATCAATGCTGTCCGAACTTCGCACTACCCTAATGACCCTTATTTTTACAAATTATGCGACCGGTATGGTTTGTATGTAATTGATGAGGCAAATATTGAAACCCATCAAATCGGTTCTCAATTGTCAAACGACCCCGATTGGATGCTTGCCCATATGGAAAGAGGAATGCGCATGGTACTGCGTGATAAAAACCACCCTTCGATAATCTTCTGGTCGCTGGGCAATGAATCAGGCTATGGACCTAATCATGCTGCGATGGCACAATGGATGAAAGAATATGACGACACCCGTTTTATCCATTATGAAGGGGCACAACTCCGGCACGGATATGGTGGATTTGCCGCCGGAGACCCCGATTGGGTGGATATGCGAAGCAGGATGTACCATTCAATACACGAGATGGTTTACATGGCCAATCAATGCGAGGATGGAAGACCTGTGGTTTGGTGCGAATATGCCCATTCTATGGGAAATTCCACCGGTAACCTCTTTAAATTCTGGGATGCTATCCGCAGCAACAAACGACTTATTGGTGGTTTTATTTGGGACTGGATGGATCAGGCACTGGTAAAAACCACTGAAAATGGAAAGGAATACTGGGCATATGGTGGAGATTTCGGAGATACCCTGATCAATGATGAGAACTTCTGCCTGAATGGGATTATCAATGCCGATCAAACACCCAAACCCGCAACCTGGGAAGTGAAAAAAATCTTTCAACCCCTGAATGCAAAAATCATCAACGCTGAATCAGGAATCATAAGCATTGATAATCGGCACCATTTTCTCTCCACTGATATATACAATTTGCAATGGGAGATCACTGCCAATGGCATTGTTGTTTTAGAGGGTAAAACTGATATGCCCCTTATAGAAGCAGGCCAGACAGGAAGAGTATCTCTGGACTATCAAAAACCTGACCTGGAACCCGGAAAAGACTATTACTTAAATGTATATTTTGTAAGAAAAGAAGAAACGCGCTATGCAGATGCAGGACATCAGGCTGCATTTAACCAGTTTGAATTGCCATGGAGTACACCCGTGGATCATTCCATCATGGCACTTGAGGATCAACAGCCACTTGAAATATCTGAATCAGCATCTATGCTCAGTTTGTCCGGTTCTGATTTTGTGATCGGCATCAGTAAGGAAACAGGTATGCTCAGTTCTTATCAAAGAGATAACAAAGAATACCTGCTTGAACCTCTCAAACCTAATTTCTGGCGTCCCCTTACCGACAACGATCGCCGCGGTGCACGCGTGCATGAAAACCAGGCAGAGTGGAAAGATGCCGCAGAATCCCTGACAATTGAAAATATGAGGTATTTTGTTGCTGACAACGGAAACATAATGGTAGTGGCAGCAATTTTGCTCAACAACATCCGGTCAAAATATCACCTACAATACGAGATATCATCCGGGGGCGTAGTAAAAGTCTCAGCTGCTATAGATCCTGCCAAAGGACTCCCTGATCTGCCACGTTTTGGCATGCAGACCCAAATACCTGCAGAATTTGACACATGGACCTTCATGGGTAAAGGTCCGCATGAAAACTATACAGACAGACAAAAAAGTGCCCGTGTGGGGCAATACACACTTTCAGTGAAAAACGATTTTTTCCATTACGCCTGGCCACAAGAGAGCAACAACAGAACCGGGATAAAGTGGTTTTCGCTTCTGAACGAGCAACAAGAAGGATTAAAGGTTAAAGCAGATCCAGTACTTAGTGTTAGTGCCTGGCCCTATACTATGCAGGAAATAAACGAAGCACAGCATACCCACCCACTGACCCCGGGAAACATAACCGTAAACATTGATTACAGGCAAATGGGCGTTGGAGGAGATAATTCCTGGAATCTGGAATCGCGCCCCCATCCTGAGTTCAGATTACCAGCACAGCACTACGATTATCAATTCATTCTTTATTTTGGAGATAAAGACATTTTATAATCATAGTTTAAAAATAGATTGTTTTTCGCGCTAAAGGCGTTGTATGAAAAGCGTATTTGTTTTTGAATGAAAATAGATCTTTACAAAATTACAAGTTTTGCTACGAACGGAAGCCAATCTTCAACCCCATAAAAAAATGGAGAGGAAGACCCGGATAGTAATACCTTGGCAGCGAATTACCAAAAGAGGGCGCATTCACCAGGATCATAGAGGCATACTTTTGATCGAATAAATTGTTGGCTTTGAAAAATAAATCCATGTCCCAGCGTCCGTTACCCAAAGTTGTTTTATAACCAGCCATTACATTCAGCAAGGTGTATGGTTGGGAAAACAACGTATTCGCATCATTCATTGCCATTTCATCTACATACCTTAGTGAAGGCATAAAATACAAACCCAACCCGGTCTCGCTATATACGCTAATATGTATAACCTGTTGGGGAATGCCAGGAATAATATTGCCCGCTCTGTCGTTTCCAAAATCGTTGAATTCTGTGAAAATAAAATCGTTTAGCGTATAATTGCTACGGAAGGATAACTCATTCAGTTGAAAAAGTAGTGCATTTGTTCGTTGTATCATTATCCAATGAAGTTCGGCTTCCAGACCACGATGCCTTGAATTACCTGCATTTCGCCCTATCCAGGCATCACCACCAATGCGTTGAGCAACCAAAAGGTCCTGCACGTTCATTTGATAGATGCTCACATCGTAAAACAAGTTTCCACCGTCAAAAGATCCACGCAAACCCGCTTCGTAATTCCAACTTTTTTCAGGTCGGATATCAGGATTGATAAAGCCATCGGGAGTTAGGGTTTCGGAGAGTGAAGGAGGAGCAAAACCATGGCTGATGGTGGCAAAAAGGGAATGATCATCTACATAAACATAATTTGTGCTGATGCGTGGTGAAATGATGTTTCCGTAATCATATAAACCCGACTTATTCAGGGGTCCCTCATGAAAAAGATCCGTATAATTAATACTGGTAAAATTAGCATTGATGCCAGCGGAATAACGCAACCGGTTCCATTGTCCATCTACCTGCATAAAAGTATTTCCTGTAAATACTTCTTCCCGGTTATCACTGATACGCTCACCCTGCACTCCCTCACCGTCGATATTTTCAAAATTGCTGTATTGATATTGTTCAAAAAGATATTCACCACCCGCAGAAACATCCATAGAAAAACTACCCTGCAATAGTGCATATTTTGCCTTCAAACGAGTACCTGCAGTAAACCGCTCCTGATAATAAACATCGAAAGGGCGCATCTCTTTTTCCTGATTCCACACCGAAAATAAGGTAATATCACCTGATAATTTTTCTGAAAAGATTTTACTGCCCGTGATACCACCCAAAAACCGATCAGAGTCTTCATATCCCTCCGTTTTCATCCAATTGGCAGCGGCAGATGTAGGATCATCCACAAATGTTATGCTATCTATTGAACTGGGGATAAATGACTTTAAACGGGTATAAGATAACAAAGCAGTAATATCAACATCGTTGAATGCATTGAACTGAGAAACCGAAGTAACAGCATCCCTGTTAAACCGATTGTTATCCCGGTATCCATCGCTCTGCATGTGTGTATAGGAGAGCGATGTTGCATTATCTCCGGAAACAAGATCCAGGATCAGAGAGTTTTTAAAAAAACCAAAAGAACCAGCCTCTGACGTGTTTCGGAATCCTGTTTGACGTAGTCGAGGTTGACGGGTCTGCATTGTAATGGTGCCGCTTAATCCCGCACCATAGGCACTGGTTGCAGGACCTTTCACCACATCTATGGATTGGAGGATTGACGGATCGATATCCTGCAGAAAAGTATCTCCCGATGTATTGGTAAGGGGAATATTGTTGAAATACCCCCGTATTTTACCGGTTGAATAAGGTACACGGGCACCAATACCCCTTATGCTTACCCTGGAGGTATTGGTTGCACCTACATGCGCAAAAACACCTGGTACATAATCGAGAATGGGCATAAGGTCTGTTTCTGGTTTTATACGGTCGATCTGAAGCGAACCAATATGAGAAAGAGAACCCGGCACCTCAAGTATACGGTCGGTGCGGTTAAAAGCTCTTACAACCACTTCATCCAGAGAAACCACATTGGTATCTTGCAAGAAAACTCCCGGCATACGATCTGTCTCGAAATGATTTCCCAGACTGTTATGGTTGCTGGCAAAACTCAATAAAGAGAAGGAAGGAAGTAAATAAATTATGATCAGTACATTTTTCTTCATATTTTTTCAAACAAGAAAGTAACAGAGAGGTTCAATGAAATTTTATAGCAGGAAATTGCTAAATTTGCTTCTGCTTGACACATTCATTAAAACCAACAACATGACAAAATATTTCATTCCCGGTCTTATCGCCTTGTTTCTTTTTTCTTGTGCCGGTGAAAAGATGAAAACCCCTTCTCAGAAGAGAGACTTTGAAACTCCTTCAACCCATGAAGAGATGATAGCGTTTATGATTAAGATCGATAAAGAATTTGATTTTGCCCAGACCTTTGAATTGGGAAAAAACAGCAGAGGACAATCCATAGCCGGAGTAAAACTAACGAATGGGGTTTTTGGTGAGGATCCGGAAAAACTAAAAATTCTTGTTTTCGCACAACAACATGGTAATGAACAGAGCGGAATGGAAGGAGCATTGCTTTGGCTGTCAAAATTTGCATCCACAACCGAACAGATACTTTTACAGAAAGCAGATATTTGTATAATACCACAGGTGAACCCTTACGGAAGTATGAAAAACCAGCGTCGGAACCCAAACGACTATGACCTGAACCGAAATCATATGCTGCTCGATCAACCGGAAACAAAGGCACTACATAACTTTTTCCACGAATATACTTTTGATGTTACCATTGATATGCATGAATATTGGCCCTACAGCGAAGAGTGGAGAGAATTCGGTGCTTTTAAAAACTTCGATATGCAGATTGGCACCCTCACCAATCCTAACACTTTTGAAAAATTAAGGGATTACGCACTCACCAATGTATTTCCCTACCTTGGTGAGGAACTTGAAAAGCAAGACCTCTCTTTTTTTAATTACCTGGTAGGCCCTGCCCCACAAATTGGATACTCCCGACACAGCACAGCCGACATCAACGATGGAAGACAAAGTTTCGGCATCATGAACACTTTATCGTTCATCTTTGAGGGACTCAATGGCATGGATCGCTATAGCGACAGCCTTCAGAGAAGAGCTTTCGCCCAATATATCGCTCTCGACCTTCTCCTGAACAAAATTTACAGAGATGCTTCGCTGGTAAAAGAGATCGTAGACCAGGGAAGAAGTAAACTTCTGAACCCCGAACCCAACGAAAAAGTTGCGATTCGTATTGAACATATAAATAAAGGAGAGATACTTGAACTTCCGCTTGTTACTCCCGATGAAAGAAAAGACACCATGGTTTTTCTGGAAAATTATCATCCCCATGCCATCTCAACACTCGACGTGGAGAAACCAGAGGGATACCTTATTCCCGATACACTCACGGATTTGATTGATCTTTTGAGACTGCACAACATTGATTTTTTCAAAGCCGGTCAGCAACACATGTCCACCATAAATGGATATTGGATACAACAAATCACACAAAGTGTAGATGAGGGGCTGGATAATGTTTTTCCTGCTGTAACCTTAAGGGAAATACAGGCAAACCCTGTGCAGTTTTACTTTGTACCCACCCGGCAACTTGCAGGCAACAAAATTGTGATCATGATCGAGCCACAATCCATGTATGGCATCATAAACACAGCAACCTTTTCACATTTGCTGCAACCCGGCGAATTATATCCTGTACTGAGGGTTGAATGGGAAAATCCCACATCTGCTATCGAAACCAAATAAACCCTATCTTTGTATCTAAATAACCTGTATCATGATTGCCAATTCCAGGAAAAACAAATACTTAGACCCTAAAAACGACCTTACCTTCCGCAGGATATTCGGGGAGCATCCACATATCATAAAAAGTTTTCTGAATGCTGTTTTGCCTCTCGACCCCGAACAATACATTGAGAGCGTCGAATACCTCCAACCTGAGCTGATACCTGAACTTCCCAGTCTGAAACGATCAGTAGTAGATG
>CAZPVB010000212.1:0-6350 GCA_964589855.1 uncultured Bacteroidales bacterium | reverse complement strand
ATGATTTTTATTATATTTTTCAACAAAGTAACCTTAAAAATTCATTTTGGTTCGCTGTATTATTAGTTTATTTCTATGGATATTAAAATATGGAAGTAAAATTACGCATTATTCAGGGAATGTATACCAGAGAAAACTTTTTTTTTACCTTTGCACAATTAAAATCAGTTGCACAAACACCCTTACAAATTGAAGAATAAAGCTATTGATGAGATAAAGGATTTGTTGCGGGAAAAGCAGAAAAAAATCGTATTGGTAAGCCATGTAAATCCTGATGGCGATGCTGTGGGTTCTTTGTTAGCCTTTTATCACTATTTAAAAATAAAGGAGTTTGAAGATATTGACATGATCCTGCCCAATGCCTTTCCCTCTTTTTTAGAATGGATGCCTGGATCAGATTTGATTAAAATAGCTACAGAAAATGGGCAGATGGCAAGAAAGATTATCAAAGATACCGATATCGTCTTTTGTCTGGATTTTAATCATTTTGAGCGCTCTGATCAACTGGAAGCTCACCTGGAAAAAAGCAATGCCACCAAAGTACTCATAGATCATCATCCTGATCCGGCAGATACTTTTCATATTTCATTTTCTGTATCCGAAACATCTTCAACCGCCGAATTAATCTATGATCTGATTGCTGGATTGAAAGATGAAAAGCTACTCAATCAGGATATTGCTCAATGTATTTATGCCGGTATTGTTACCGATACAGGATCATTCAGCTATGCCTGCAACTACCCCCAGACATACGAAAAAATTGCCAAACTGATGGATACCGGTATCGATGGGGAAAAGATACACAGAATGATTTATGACACCTATTCTGAAAGCCGGCTCAGGTTACTCGGATATTGCCTGAGCGAAAGACTGGTGGTGATGGAAGAACACAAAACTGCTTATATTTATCTTACCAAAAATGATTTAAAAAAATTTGATTATAAAGATGGTGACACCGAGGGTGTTGTCAATTATGCTTTAAGCATGAAAAACATTGCTTTGGGTGTTATTTTTATTGAAAGAAAAGAGATTATCAAAATATCTTTCCGCTCAGAAGGAGATTTGAACGTAAATATCCTTGCAAGAAAATATTTTAATGGTGGTGGGCATAAAAATGCTGCTGGTGGAAATTTTAAGGACTCGCTTCAAAATACACTTAAATATTTTGAACAGATAATCAGGAGCTTTTCTCAGGATAATTTTAAAGCCATGCAATCAGATAGTTTTAATCAGTAACTTTGTAAATCAGGATCTTTTGAAATTAACCATTAAAATGTATTTGGCAACAACAATTTTTTCTTCAAAATATATGATCTCCCAAAGGTGCTTTCAAATCTGTGCACTTGTTATTTTTGGGTTGATTTTTATCATACTCCCGGCAGGGTGTTCCAATACCCCTGAAGATGAGAAAAATATTGTGACGCGAAACCAGGTAGAGAAAACACTTATGGGTGCCAACCACAAACTGGTAGACGCTGAACAACAGGAGATCACTGATTTTATCCAAAGAAGAAACTGGGATATGGAGAAAACAGGTTCAGGATTACGCTACATGTTTTACCATGAGGGTGAGGGAGAACCAGTGCAAATGGATAAAGTTGTCGAAATAAAATATGAAGTTAGTCTTTTAACCGGAGATGTGATCTATTCTTCTAAAGATGATGGAGTAATGGAATTTATGCTGGGAAAAGGAAGCGTAGAAGAGGGACTGGAAGAAGGACTGCTTATGATGAAAGAAAATGACAAGGCTATTTTTATTTTGCCTTCTCATCTTGCACATGGTGTGCCGGGAGATGGCAATAAAATACCTCGCAGAGCCACCATTGTATATGACGTTGAACTTACAGATGTGAAATAAATGTAGTATTTTTAATTTTAAAAACCTTATTGTATGAACAAAATGATGTCAATCGTAACGTTAACATTTTTACTAACCGTATTTGCCTGTAATTCAGATAAATCATTCCAGCAGACTGAAAGCGGGCTAACCTACAAATTTTATGAAAGAAATAAAGGTGAAACCCCTTCTATTGATAACGTTGTAAAAATACAACTTGCTTACAGAACGCCAGCAGATTCCATGTTTTTCAATTCTGTAAGAGATGGCGGGGGTATGCCCATGTTTATCAACATTCAACCCTCCGAATACGAAGGTGATATTTATGAAGCCTTCAGGATGATGAGCACAGGAGACAGCGCAACATTTAAGTTGGATGCAGCAGAGTTTTTTACCACCACCCTTAAATCCCCTTCTGTTCCACCGTTTATGAATGAAGGAGATAGTGTGTTGGTAGATGTTCTGCTTGAGGAGTTTTTTAATGAAGAGGAATTTGCTGAATACCAGGAAAAACAAAGAGAAGAGCAAATGCAGGAACAAGAAGAACTGGCAGCGGAAGAAAGTGGCCTGCTCGATCAGTATCTTGATGAGAACAATATAGATCAGGAACCCGAAGAAAGTGGACTGATTATCATTGTGGAAGAACAAGGACAAGGTCCAAAACCTGTTGCGGGGCAAAAAGTGAAAGTACATTACACCGGTAGAGTGTTGGATGGAACAGAGTTTGACTCCTCTGAGGCGCGTGGCCCATTCGAATTTACTGTAGGACAAGGAGAGGTTATAAGAGGATGGGATGAGGGTGTTGCCAATCTTAATGTTGGTTCTAAAGCACAGCTGATCGTACCTTCGCATTTGGCTTACGGAAATCAGGAAAGAGGCCCGGTCATTAAACCCTATTCCACCCTTATTTTTGATATTGAAGTACTGGAAATCGTAGAATAATTTATTGCGCCATGTGGTTAAACTTATTTTTGTGTAAATGAAGCACTTTAAAATCATTTTTTTGGTTTTGGTGGCTGTTTTTTCTGGCTGCAAAATCCAAAAATCCACCACGGATACCTCTATGAAAACCCTTGATTCGGGTATCGAATACAGGATTGTCCAGCAGGGGCAAGGCAGTTCCATTGATAAAAACGATGTGGTTTTTGCTCATTATGAATTGCGCCTCGAGGATGGTACGGTTGTCGACAATAGCTACAACCGTGGGGAACCTGTATACTTTAAAGTAGGAGCAGGGCAGGTGATCAAAGGATGGGATCAGGTGTTCCCTTTGTTAACCGGTGGCGATAAAGTACTTATGCGAATTCCTCCCGAATTAGGATATGGCGATAAAGCCATGGGAGATATTCCACCCAATGCCACCCTCATCTTTAATGTTGAGATCATGAAGGTGAACAAAACCCCCAAACCTTACGATCTGGCAAAAGATACAGAGGTCAAAACCATTGAAAACGGACTCAAATATTCCATCATTGAAGAAGGAAGTGGCAAACAACTTCAATATGGTATGAAGGTAAGAATACACTATATGGGTTTTCTGGAAGACCTTACCTTGTTTGATTCGTCATACCAGCGCGAAGAACCCATTGAGTTTGTGTTGGGTGAAGGTATCGTAATAAAAGGCTGGGATATGGGAATAGAAAAATTAAAGGTAGGAGATAAGGCCAGATTCTGGATACCCCATACATACGCCTATGGTATCAAAGGAAGAGGTCCGATACCGCCTTCTACTGATCTCATCTTTGATGTAGAGGTTCTGGATGCGCTTGAAAAACCCGAGGCAAAACCTTTTAATGTTAGTAGTGCCGATACCATCGCAACTCCCTCTGGATTGAAATACCTGGTGGTAGAGGAAGGAAAAGGTCCGAAACCCAAAGAGGGTCAAATTGCAGAACTTCATTATTCCGGATATCTTGCCGATGGAACCTTATTCGATTCTTCTGTAGAGAGAGGACAAACGCTTAAATTTGTAATGGGCGCCGGGCAGGTAATTGAAGGATGGGAGCAGGGGGTAGCACTCATGTCAGAAGGAGCCAGGTATCGGTTGATTGTTCCCGCTGATTTGGCCTACGGCAGTCAGGGCATTGGTCCCATCCCTCCCGATGCAACACTTATCTTTGATGTAGAAATCATTGATATTGAATGAATATGAAATACTTTGGTTTGCTCGAATGATATGCTCATTTGAATGGACAAAATAATAAAATGTAAAAAGAATATAGCAATAGCAACAGACTAATGATTTTAGTGTAAATTGTTCTTTAAAAAACCTCAATCAGTGAGTCCACTCCGAAAACAAGTTTTCGGGAAATTCGTGAAAATTCTATGTTTTTAATTATCTGAATATTAAATATTTGAATTAGTGTCAATTCGTGTAATTGACTTTGTCGAGCTCCGCTTCGCTCCGGTTCGTGGATAATAAACTTTTCAGAGTGGACTCATCAGTTAAAAACTTTATTCAAAAAACCCATAAACGTATTTTCTAATGAATTTGTTGTCAGTTACATGGGAGGTAAGTCCTGTTATTTTTTCTCTTGGACCTATTTCTGTAAGATGGTATGGATTGTTCTGGGCACTATCTTTTTATATTGGATATGAAATATTAGCCAGAATCTTTAAAAAAGAAAATGTAGGACAAAAGGAGCTCGACAGTTTGCTTATCCATATAGCCATTGGCAGTGTTTTGGGAGCAAGATTGGGCCATTGTTTTTTCTACGATTTTGATTATTACATTGCCAATCCTGTTGAAGTATTATATATTTGGCAAGGCGGACTGGCAAGTCATGGTGGTGCTATTGGTATTTTACTTGCCATGCTCCGGTTTTACAAAAGGAAGTCTACAAAGTCATTTTTCTGGACAGTAGACAGGATGCTTATACCCGTTGCGCTGGCAGCATTTTTCATCAGGATGGGAAACATGATGAATCATGAAATCTACGGATATGAAACCGATCTGCCATGGGGTTTTCAGTTTATTGATAACGTTTACCAATGGATGGAAGGTGCTGAACCTGAATTCACCTCACCCAGGCACCCAACAGGTCTTTATGAAGGGATTGGTTATCTCTTTGTTTTCTTTAGCATGCTTTGGATGTATTTTAAAAAAATGCCACGTTTGTATGAAGGCTTCCTCACCGGATATTTCCTGATCACACTTTTTACATGGAGGTTTTTGGTGGAATACCTAAAAGAGGTGCAGTCTGCTTTTGAAGAAAACCTTCCTATCAACATGGGGCAAATTCTCAGTATTCCGATGGTCTTGATGGGTATTGGCATACTGGTGTATGCTTTCAAAAATAAGAAACCTGCCATGTAAATCTTAAGCATTTCAGATTTACAAAGGCTTCAGAATTGTTAATCCTTGCTTAAAAACGATTTTAATCTAACCTATAAAAAAACACTCATCCTACCTGAACGGTGGATGAGTGTTTTTTGCTAATTTGAATACGTTGATGAAAGTTTAAAAAAACTATTCAAAAGGGGTTAATCAACAAGTTTCTTATTGATATAATCTGAGTTGAACAGTGCAAGTGCACCCATGTATTTTAGTTTAAATTTTATAAAGTGGCCTACTTTATAATTCTTAGGATTTGAACCCAGATCAATAACTACAATATCGGAACTGGCGCCGGCTATTTCCATGGTTTTGTCCATTGGGATCAGAAAATCGGGCGAGATATCCAATAATCCAATATCTATCAGTGCTCTCCAGGATTTTTTTCCATAATCCTGCGGGTTCACTTCAAATACTTCACCCGAAGGATTTTCGCCCAGTTCTCCCTGGGGAACAATGGGTTTTTCAAGTAATTCTATGATCTCTGAATACAGGGTAATCACATCATCTTTCATCCCTTTTATTGCTTTACCAGTTATCAGGTTGTTGCCAAAAAACAGGGTTTCACCTATCCTGAAATGGTTGATGCCTTTAGGAAGTTGCTTTTTCTGAATCATAGGGATCGAAACAGATGAACCACCGGATATCCATTTGATCTTTTGATTAAATTTTACTTCAATGATCTGTTTGTATAAACTTAACTGAACCATTTTGTCATGAGAGGGCATTACACCATACATGCAATTAAAATTGGTTCCCAGCCCCACCACAGAAATATTGGGCAACTCGAAAACTTTCTCGTAAAAGGTAATAAGATTTTCGCCCAATACCCCTTCACGCAAATCACCCATTTCTATCATGATAATTACCCTGTGAACCTTTTCCTGCTTGCCCGCCTCAACAGATATCAGTCTGAGGGTTTCCAGGTCGGAATTAAAGCTCACATCAGCATATCTTACTACTGAAGCCAAACTGCGCCGGGGTGGAGGTTTTATGTAAACGGTATTGATATCAGGATTGATCTTTTTTATCTTTTTCAGGTTGCTGATACGGGAATCCATTAGCTCCTGTGCCCCCATATCAATCAGTTCCTTCAATAAAACCTCATTTCCACATAGGAGCTTGCTTACGATACCCCATTCAATATTGTTTTTCTCAAAAAAGTTTTTCAGAAAGTTA
>CAZPVB010000211.1:4975-6468 GCA_964589855.1 uncultured Bacteroidales bacterium | reverse complement strand
AATTTTGCTCATTCCTTTCTTAATGCGTTTGATGGATCGTTGCGGGAAGCCAAAAGGGCATGATACCCAATGGTGGCTATGGTAACGAGCATGGTTAATGTTACGGCAACCAGGTATGGGAAAAATCCCTGCTGAGACTGATAAGCAAATGAATTTATCCATTTATCCATGGCATACCAGGAAACAGGAAAGGCAACGAATATAGCCAGGATCACCAGTGCTGTGAAATCTTTTAGTAACAAATTCACCAGGTTTGATACCGAGGCACCCAGCACCTTGCGAATAGCAATTTCGCGCATTCTTTTCTCAATGGTGAAAGAGGCCAAACCGAAAAGACCCAGGCAGGCGATCAGCACCGCAAAAACAGAAAAAGAGACAAATAGTAACCCCATTCTTTTTTCTTTATCGTAAAGCGCACTGAGGGATTCATCAAGGAATTTGTAAGGGAGGGGTTCTTCGGGGTAATAGGTACTCCATAACTCGCTGATCTTCGGTATCATGTTATATTTCTCACCTTCTTTTATTTTTATACTGATGGTTTGTGTTTTTCCTTCATCCCACACAAGCATAAGGGGAGCAATAGATTGATGCAGAGAGTTAAAATGAAAATCAGGTATGATACCCACAATATTTCTTTTGATGTAAAAACCTTGCACTTCTGTTCCGATCAGATCGTCATAGGGTTCGGTATATCCCATGTATTGTGCCCATTTTTCATTGACTACAACATTTTTTGCTTCATCGGAGGGGAATTCACGCGAAGGCAGCCTGCCTGAAAGAGGTTCAATATTCAATATTTCAAAAAATTCGGGTGTCAGGGGCCAGTAATAAAACTGCCGTGTCTCTCCATCTAACTTCAGCGATTCCTGCCATCTGACCTCTCCGGGCACAGCATAGGAGAGAGCTACCTGTTCAATTTGAGGATAAGAGAGCAACTGGTGTCTGAAATCATCGTATTTTTCCCTGATCTTTTTATTTTCTCTGAAGTGCACAATGTTTTCTTCCTGGTAAGGCAGTTCCTGGTTTTGCATAAAGTGGAGCTGCTTGTAAACGATTATTGTACCTGCAATGAGTGCCATGGAAATGGCAAACTGCACTACAATCAATATCCGGCGGAAATTCGATGCGCCCTTCCCTCTTGTTATTTCACCTTTTAAAACGGGTGCGGGTTGAAAACTGGTAAGGTACAATGCCGGATACAATCCGCTGATCAACCCAACCAATATCGATCCCCCCAGAAAAAGACCCACGAGGATAATGGGGCGGGAATGTTTTAATGACAATTCGCCCTGAATAATATTATTAAACCAGGGCATGAGTATTTCCACCATTGCAAAGGCAAACAATACAGAAATGGTGGTTATAATGACTGATTCTGTAAGAAACTGTATGACAAGATGTTTGCGGCGGCTACCCAGCAATTTTCTTATACCCACCTCTTTGGCCCGTCCTGCCGATTGCGATGTGGAAAGATTGATAAAATTGATGATAGC
>CAZPVB010000211.1:0-4875 GCA_964589855.1 uncultured Bacteroidales bacterium | reverse complement strand
CTTTGGCCCGTCCTGCCGATTGCGATGTGGAAAGATTGATAAAATTGATGATAGCAATAAGCAGGATAAAAAGGGCAACGATAAGAAAAGTGTTACTCAGGGTTTTGTTGCCATGCAAAACACTGGATTCGTATTTTATATCATTTGTATAATAAATCTCCTTTACCGGCCTGAGGTTTAACGCCTTATCAAAAACCATTTCATGATTTTCCTGGAAATAATCTGTTATGAAGTCCTGTATGTTTTGCTCAACAGTTTTAATATTAGCCTGAGGATGGGTTTTTATATAGGTAAGATGATTCCAATCGCCTGTACTTTCCATATAGTCATCGCCATAGATATCTCTGAAGATCTGGAAAGAGATCAAGGCATCTGTTTTTATATGAAAATGTTCTATGTTTTTTATGACGCCCGATACGCGCATATTAAATTTATCAAGGACTTTGAGGGTTTCTCCCACCACATCAATATGGCCAAATAGTTTCAAAGCCTCATTCTCGCTAAGGATAATGCTGTTGTTATTTTCAAGTGCATGTTCTGGAGAACCATGAATAAATTCGATATCAAAAAAATCAATGAAACCCGGATCGGCAGCAATCAGGTGCTCAATACGCATTACTTTCTCATTAATTTTTACCGGTGCTCTTACGAAAGCATTATTGTTTACACGAATCACCTCTTCCACATCGGCTGAAGATTGCTCTGCAAAGCGCTTGTAAACAGGGCCGGTAATGCCCCATTCTCCAAATTCAAACCGGTATATCCGTTCATGATCGGTATACCATTTGTCGTATTTAGATTGATCCCAAAGGTACAACGCAATGAAAATGAAAACGGCAATCCCCAGTCCGAAACCAAAGATGTTTAATAAACTGTAGAATTTGTGCTTTTCAATATTTCTGAGTGCTGAAATAAAATATGTTTTAAACATGGCAGTGTTTTTTGCTTCAAAATTCCCAAAAAAAGTACCAATGTTTATAAAATGTTAAATCACTGTAAGTAACATTTTCTTAATATATGTTGGATTTTAATAATCTGTACGTTTTCCGACACCATTGTTCGTAAACGAACAGTTTTCGCAGTCTTTTCTCACGCAGGAACAGGCAATGGTTTTTTTTCGTTTGGTATAGTAAGGGTTTCTGATTTTTTTTATCAGCCAGGAAATGATCTGTTTGTACTCTGTGATTTTTTGTTTTCTGAATTATTCCTTCTCTTTCAAAAAGGGCAACAATTCAGATACCGTAGGGTGAGGTTTTACCGCGTTTTTCACAATATCCCATGTTAATCCGCCCTGCATTACATGCAAAAGGCTGCTGATGATTTCATCGCCACCCACACCCAAAATGGCTGCACCCAGAATTTTACCGGAGTCTTCTTCGAGTATCACCTGCATCATACCTTTGGTTTCGCCTTTTTCTTTGGCGCGTGCCACATGGCTCATGGGTAAGGTATTTTCGGTGACATGAAATCCTTTTTCAAGGGCTGCTTTTTTGGTGTATCCTGCTCTGCCGAGTGGTGGATCGGTGAAAAGGGCATAGGTCATAATCCTGTCTGAAACCTTTCGTTTTTCTTCATGAGTCCTGTTGTGCATGATGATCTCATAGTCATTGTAGGCGGTATGAGTGAAGGCACCTTTTCCATTGCAATCGCCCAGGGCAAAAATACCTTCTATATTTGTTTCCAGGTAATCATCGGTTTCAATAAATCCTTTTTTGTTGGTTTTGATACCTGCAGCATCAAGGTTCAGTATATCTGTATTGGGCTGCCGTCCTGTTGCAACCAGTATATGCGATCCCGTAACAGTACTTTTTTCGCCCTTACAATTTATGGAAATAGTTACTGATCCATCTTTGTTTCTCGCTGCCCCAATGCAAGATGAATGTAACCGGATGTCAATATCCTCTTCTTTTAAGAAGTTGTATATATGATCACTAATGCTTTCATCTTCTTTTCCAATCAGTTTTGATCCTTTTTCTACAATGGTCACTTTACTGCCAAAGCGCCTGAACATTTGTCCGAATTCCAGTCCTATATAACTTCCCCCTATCACAATAAGATGTTCGGGTAACTGTTCCAACTCAAGAATGGTTTCATTGGTAAGCGGGTCTGCTTGCTGAAAATCTTCCGGTATTACTGGCCTGGCGCCCACATTAATGAATATTTCCGGGGCATTGATTTGTTCTTCATTTATAGTGATTGTTTTTTCTGCTTCAAACTTTGCTGTACCCTCATAAACAGTGATATTTTCATGATTTTTTGCCCCTTGTTCAATGCCCTGAACTGATGGTTGAATGATCTGATTTTTGCGCTGTTTAATTTTTTTCAGATCGGCATAAACCCCTTTGGGTATATGTACGCCTAATTCATCAGCATGTTTGGCATCCCACATTTTGCGTGCGCTGGCTACATATGCTTTTGTGGGTGTACACCCATTGTTTACACAAGTGCCACCAAAATGTTTCTTTTCAATAAAAGCTATTTTTTTTCCTTCTCCGGCGAGGGTAAAAGCAAGAGGTGTACCTGCCTGCCCCGAACCAATAATAATTGCGTCAAATTTTTTCATGATTCATAGTTTTTTGGCGATTTCTTGTCTGTATATTATTATTTCCATCAACTTTTTTATAATAGATGGTTTTTTAGGTTATGTTATGTGTCTGTAATCATTAATTGGTCAAATTTAGTCAGCCAAAAAGAACAAACCTGACAGAAAACATAAAGCAAGCAATATTTTTGTTTTTAAGAAATATCCATAGTATAATGGCATGCTTCATTTCAGTATTTTACCAGGTACGTTCTGAGTTTCTGATCAGTTTATGCGCCGGGTGTTTAGCGCTGTTGATGAGTTATGAAAGAGAAATAGGGAGGAAAATCTTCTTTGTTTGCCAGTTTACCTGCAAAGGTACTTTATTTATGAGGAATACCGGTCATAATCAGAAAACATATTGCAATCCTTTAATCCATTAAAAACAGAGAAGAGGATTATTCGGGAATTTTCACGAAATTTGCGCTTTTACATTTTTTTCGAAGGAAAACTTTTGATACTTTCATAAATATGGTAAAAACTGATAACAAAAAAAAGAATGGGAAGGCATCATCCAAAAAATGATTCGGGTAAAAACCTGAAAGTAGCATTCTTCCTGAATTTGGGATTTACGGTATTTGAACTTATCGGTGGATTTTATGTAAACAGCATTGCCATTATATCTGATGCTTTCCACGATCTGGGCGACAGTTTATCTCTGGGTACCTCCTGGTACCTGCATGAGAAATCGAAAAAAAAGGCTACTCGTGAGTTTTCTTATGGGTATGGGCGGTTTTCACTTTTGGGTGCTCTGATCAACAGTATTGTTCTGGTGGCAGGTTCCATCTATGTGGTGAGTGAGGCTGTGGGACGTATGATGCAACCCGAGCCTTCCAATGCTACAGGTATGTTGTTGTTTGCGATTGTGGGAGTAACTGTAAACGGATACGCTGCCTTGAAGTTGAGCAAAGGTAAAACCATGAATGAAAGGGTTGTTTCGTGGCATTTGCTGGAAGATGTGATTGGTTGGTCCTCCATTCTGGTTGTTTCAGTAGTGTTGCAGTTTTGGGAAAATTACTACCTGGACCCCGCTCTTTCACTTCTGATAACTGTTTATATTCTCTGGAATGTGATCAAAAGGTTGAGGGAAACTTTGTTTATCTTTCTCCAGGGGCATCCTGGGGACGTCAATAAGGATGAAATAGAGGCAAGGATTGCGGGTATTGCAAATGTTCATTCACTTCATCATACCCATATATGGTCATTGGATGGCGAATCGCATGTGTTTACCACCCACGTGAAACTAAAAAAACTGGAAAACCTGAATGATTTTCTCCACATCAAAAACAAGATCAAGGAAATATTAAAAGATTATCCTTTTGAGCATTATACCATTGAAACCGAAATTGATAAGGAAACCTGTGGGTTGAAAGACTGAGAAACGAAACTGCCTGAACTTCAATATTTCTTTCTTCTTACTTTTCAATCCTTTCCAAAACCATACTTCAGGGCAAATACAAATTTACTAAACAGGCAAAATTAAAAGGATCAAAAGGTTCCATTTCTTCTTCAGTGCTCTCGTTATGAGTGTAAAGAACCTGTTCGTTCATGCCCGATGATGTGTGTAATTCGGTAGTTTTTATCTATGTTGTATGGGTCAGATGCGCTTTGCATTTCATTAGCACTTCGTGTGTCAGATGGTAGTCATTTGTGTTTTGTGCAGGAGAAATCAGGAAGGGGCAAGAGGGAACAATGACCACTGACCACTGACCACTGACCACTAACCAATGACCAATGAACACTGAACAAGTAGCAAAGAAAAGGGAAAAGGAATTCAGTGATGTTGTTAACCTTATGCCCGGGATTTGCATTATCAGGTCATTTCATCTCAAAGTCATCCCAATCCAGGGCTACCCTGAACGTTTTACGGAAGTCATCCAATTGACAGCGGGGCATGGCAACAGTTTCACTTTTTTGTTCGTGGGGCATCAGGTTTGACAAATTTTCACCAAGAGGATGAATCAGTGCAGAATCTCCCGAATACCGGATTCCGTTTCCATCCTCCCCAATTCTGTTGACTCCTATTACAAAACATTGGTTTTCAATTGCTCTGGCCATAAGTAATATCCGCCAGGGGTGGCTGCGTTGTGCAGGCCAATTGGCAACACAGATCATAGCATCATATTCAAAACCTTTTTCCTGATCAAACTTATTTCTAAGAAAAACAGGGAAACGCAGGTCGTAGCAAATCAAAGGCAAAAATTTCCATCCTTTGTATTTTATAATGATGCGTTGCTTGCCCGGTGTATAATGCTTATTCTCACCAGCATGGGTAAACAAATGATTTTTGTCGT
>CAZPVB010000210.1:0-6513 GCA_964589855.1 uncultured Bacteroidales bacterium | reverse complement strand
AAACATAGAATTTTCACGAATTTCCCGAAAACTTGTTTTCGGAGTGGACTCATTTGTTCCTTTCAAAAACAAGAGGTAAGCGGTCTTTGACGTTTTCTTGCAAAGACTAATTACCGCAACCTGGTTTTACAAACGTAACCGATAGATTTTAAAACAAATGCATTTTTCCCGGAAACAACTTTCTGTCATTGCCACTGTTGCCATTACTTCCTTTATGGGAACATTTCTTATATCATCGGTAAATATTGCTTTACCTGCCATCGGAAATACATTCGATCTTGGGGCAGTGTCTCTTAGTTGGGTAATAACCTCCTTTTTATTGGCTACTGCCATGTTTTTATTGCCCGCCGGGCGGTTGGGCGATTTGTCAGGTATTCGGAGACTATTCAAAGTGGGTGTGGTTGTTTTCACCCTCGCTTCCCTTTTGTGTGCGCTTGCCTTTACCGGATATTGGCTTGTCTTTTTCCGCTACTTGCAAGGTATTGGAGCGGCTTTTACCAGCACTACCGGTCCGGCTATACTGGTTTCTTCCTTTTTGCCCAGATTCAGAGGACGTGTTTTGGGTATTTCAGTGGCTGCAGTATATCTTGGTCTTGCTTTTGGCCCTTTTGCCGGTGGATTGCTTACACAATATGTGGGATGGAGGTCTATCTTTTTCATCGCCTTTATCCTGGGGGTTTTTACAACCATTGCATCCTTTCTTTTTCTGGGAAAGGATACACCTTCTTCCTTTTCATTCAACAAGATAGCGTTTAAGGGAACGTTTTTTTACATGACTGGCCTGGTGGCAATGATTTATGGGTCGTCGCAAATACCTGATATACAGGGATGGATACTGATACTGACTGGCATCATTTTCCTGTTTGTATTCTGGATATTGGAAAGCAGATCTTCTTTTCCGGTAATAGACACGCATTTGTTTATGCAAAACAGATTGTTTTCCTTCTCCAATCTTGCCGCTTTGATCAACTACAGTGCTACTTTTGCCATTGTTTTTCTCTTGAGTTTATATTTACAGAATATACAGGGGCTTTCGCCCCGCGATGCAGGAATCATTTTGGTTGCTCAACCCGCCATGATGGCAATTTTTTCGCCTTTGTCCGGAAGACTTTCAGACAGAATTCAACCCCGCATTCTAACCACTATCGGGATGTCGATGTGTTCTGCAGGATTGCTGGGGTTTGCCTTTTTGTCTGGTCATACCTCCTTAGCAATTATTGTTTTGCTACTTTTGTGGGTAGGGGTAGGGTTTGCCTTGTTTTCTTCTCCCAACATGAACACCATTATGAGTTCTGTTGCCAAAACACAATACGGATTGGCTTCAGGATCTGCTGCTACCATGCGGGTATTAGGGCAGATTGTGAGTATGACCATCGCCACACTTTATTTTGCTGCCAAGCTGGGCAATCAGTCTGTTGAACTGGTTTCCGACACAATTTTTCTCAAGGCCATGCAATGGGGTTTTATCACTTTTTTCTTTATCAGTCTTGCTGGTATTTATTTTTCCTATCATCGTGGCGATATTCAACGCAGCAATATGGGATAGTAAGTTGTTGCAGAGTAGAGGCGTTGTCATTTTTAAACTGTTAGTCCAGCAATTCATAAGTGCCCATCATTACTGTATTGTCAAGCGATCTCAATATTCTTTCGAGCATGATCCCTTCCCGGGTATTGTAGTTGTGACCAAAAGTAGCCCTGATTCCCTGTGATATAAACTGTACGGCACGATCCAGTGCAATGGGCAGGCTGTCGCCCTGAAGGATTGCTCCCGTGAGCACGCTGGTAAAGGAATCACCTGTTCCCGGGTAATTGGCCGGAAAATAGTTGCACGATACTTTCCAAACGCGTTCAGTATTTTTATCGTAGGCCACTACCGAGGTGATCTTTTTATCGGGTGTTTCCGGTACACTGGTAATGATCACAACAGAAGGTCCCATTTCTGAGAGTCTTTTTAACCAGTTTTTAACCCTTTTCAATGTAATGCCCGGATCATAATTTTCATCCAGCAGCAGGGCCGCTTCAGTAAGATTTGGGGTGATCACATTCGCTTTTGCGATCAGTTTCTGCATTTGCGTAACCAATTCGGTGCTCAGTGAAGTATACCGTTTGCCATTGTCTCCCATCACAGGATCTACAACCACCAGCATATTAGGTTGAGAAAAAGTATTGATCACATATTCTACCACCGATGTTTGGCTGGCAGATGCGAGATAACCGCTATAGATGGCGTCAAAACTTAATTCCAATCTCTTCCAGTGCTCTATCATGGGTTTCAGGTGGGGCGTAAGATCAACCTTGTAGAAATCAGGGTATTGGGTATGCGATGAAAGCACAGCCGTTGGCAGCGGACAAACCTGCACACCCATAGAAGACAAAATGGGTATTACAGATGTTAAAGAAACACGCCCTATACCGGAGAGGTCGTGTATGGCAGCCAGTTTTTTTACAGGAGAAAGCATATATTCAATAAATAAAGGTTTATATCCGATACAACTTCAGGAACTTGTAACTATTTTGGTGGATTATTAAACAATACGCATTATGGGACGTTTTGCAGTAAAAACCAGTGAATAGGATTGGTTATTTTCCTGAGGACGCTTTACGGGAAATATAAAATCAAAATAAATGATGATATCTTTTCTGCAAAACTAAGATATTTTTAAACTTTACGCCTGACTATTTTTCTTGTTTTTAATTGAAAAAAAATTACTTTTGCAAAAAATTTAAACCTGATTTTATGTATTGGACATTAGAATTGGCATCAAAATTAGAAGACGCCCCCTGGCCTGCCACCAAAGACGAACTGATTGATTATGCCCTCAGATCAGGTGCACCCATGGAGGTGATTGAGAATCTTCAGGAAATTGAAGATGAGGGTGACGTATACGACAGTATCGAAGATATTTGGCCCGATTACCCCACCAAAGATGATTTCTTTTTCCATGAAGATGAATATTAGACTGTAAAATTCAGCCGGTTTTTGCCGGCTTTTATTCTTTGTTTTATTCCCTTCTGCTTTAAATTTTCCCCCTTTTATAATTACCTTTGCCAATGATTTTGCCAGTGCAAATATTATTGTATGTGAAATTATTGTATTTAAATAAATTCCTTTTATGTTAGGCATATTTAAAAAATTTTTTGGAGATAAAGCCTCCCGCGACCTGAAAGAGGTTATGCCCGTATTGAAAAAGATACAGGAAGCATATCTGCATATCGAAAAACTTACCAATGATCAACTCAGAGACAAAACTCCTGAGTTTCAAAAAAAGATAGCTGAGTTTCTGTCTCAGGAAAACGAACAGATCGGGCAAATGCGCTCAAAAGCAGAGTCGTACGAGATAGATATGGACGAAAAAGAAAAGATCTTTAATCAGATCGATGAACTGGAGAAAAAGAAATACGAGAAAACTGAAGAAGTGCTCATGGAGATCCTCCCTGAAGCATTTGCTGTTGTTAAAGAAACTGCCAGAAGATTTAAAGAGAACGAAATTGTGGAGGTTTCACTCAAAGATTTTGATAAAGATCTGGCTGCCAAACGTCCCGGTATTGAGATCGCAAACGGAAAAGCATATTATAAAAACAAATGGATTGCCGGTGGAAATGAGATAACATGGGATATGGTGCACTATGATGTGCAGCTCATAGGGGGTATTCATCTGCACAAAGGTAAAATTGCCGAAATGGCAACGGGTGAAGGTAAAACGTTGGTCGCCACTTTACCTGTTTACCTCAATGCGCTTTCCGGATTGGGGGTGCACATCATTACTGTAAACGATTACCTGGCAAAACGTGACTCGGAATGGATGGGAATGCTCTTTGAATTTCATGGTTTGAAAGTGGATTGCATTGATAAACATCAACCCAGCTCCGAGGAAAGGAGACAAGCATACCGCGCCGATATTACCTATGGAACCAACAATGAATTCGGATTCGATTATCTGCGCGATAATATGGCCAGAAATCCCGAAGAACTTGTGCAAAGAAAGCACAACTTCTCTATCGTAGATGAGGTTGACTCCGTACTTATCGATGATGCACGTACCCCGTTGATCATATCTGGTCCTGCACCCCAGGGAGAAAAGCACGAATTTGGTGAACTAAAACCCAAAGTAGAAAGACTGGTTTCGGCACAACGCAATTTGATCAATCAACTGCTGATAGATGCCAAAAAACTACTTACCCCCAAAGACGATAGCAAAGCTGATGAAAAAAAAGGAGGTGAACTGCTGCTGCGTTGTTTCAGAGGATTGCCCAAAAACAAAGCGCTTATCAAATTCCTCTCAGAACCAGGCATAAAAACAATCCTGCAGAAAACAGAAAATTTCTACATGCAGGAACAAAACAAAAATATGCATATCATTGATGATGAACTGTTTTTCGTTATCGAAGAGAAAAATAATGTTATTGAACTTACCGATAAAGGAATTGACCTGATCACCGACGATTCAAGTGATCCTGATTTCTTTATTTTGCCAGATATTGGTGCTGAAATAGCTGAACTGGAAAAATCTCCCCTTACCGATAAGGAGAAACTGGAAAAGAAAAATGAACTGTTAAGCAATTTCTCTGCCAAGTCTGAAAGGGTGCATACCATCAACCAGCTGCTCAAAGCCTATACCTTGTTCGAAAAAGATACCGAATATGTAATCATGGATAACAAGGTAAAGATTGTAGATGAGCAAACAGGACGTATCCTGGAAGGCAGGAGGTATTCCGATGGGCTGCATCAGGCCATTGAAGCCAAGGAAAGGGTGAAAGTGGAAGCCGTTACTCAAACCTATGCTACCATTACGCTTCAGAATTATTTCAGGATGTACAGCAAACTTGCCGGTATGACGGGTACTGCCGAAACAGAAGCCGGCGAATTATGGAATATCTACAAACTTGATGTTGTTGTCATTCCCACGCATCGTCCTGTGATTCGTGAAGACCGTGAAGACCTTGTTTACAAAACCAAGCGTGAAAAATACAATGCGGTCATTGGCGAAACAGAAGAACTGGTAAAAGCCGGAAGACCGGTGCTGGTAGGTACCACTTCCGTTGAAATTTCTGAACTGCTCAGCAAAATGCTGAACATCCGGAAAATAAAACATAACATCCTCAACGCTAAACAGCACCAGCGCGAAGCACAGGTTATTGCTGAAGCCGGATATCCCGGAAATGTTACCATTGCCACAAACATGGCGGGTAGGGGTACCGATATTAAATTAGGACCCGGTGTGAAAGAAGCAGGCGGTCTGGCAATCATTGGTACCGAAAGGCATGAATCAAGAAGAGTAGACAGACAGCTCAGAGGTAGGGCAGGTAGACAGGGTGACCCCGGATCATCCCAGTTTCTGGTTTCCCTGGAAGATGACCTGATGCGTATTTTTGGATCTGACCGTATCAGCCGCATTATGGACAGGTTAGGTCTGGAAGAGGGTGAAATGATTCAGCACTCCATGATCACCAATTCAATCGAAAGGGCACAGAAAAAAGTTGAAGAAAACAACTTTGGCATCAGGAAAAGATTGCTCGAATACGATGATGTGATGAACGCCCAACGCGAAGTGATCTACAAAAAACGCAGAAATGCCCTGTTTGGTGAAAGACTCGCCGTTGACATTTCGAATATGCTTTTTGACTATTGCGAGCAAACCATAACCGACTACCAGGACAACTCCGATTTTGAAGGATTCAGATTTGAAATGCTCAGAACCGTAGGTATTGATATAAATTTTGATGAAAGGAAATTCCTCGATACCAAATCTGTGCAACTTACCAATGAGATCTTTGAACTTGCTTCCAAAAGATATCGCGATAAAATGGAGTCTATCACCAGAGTTGCTTTTCCGGTGATTAAAAATGTGCATGAAACAGCGGGGGAAAGGTATGAGAATATTGCAATACCCGTAACAGATGGTGTGAAAACCATGAATATTCTGGCAAATCTTAAAAAAGCATTTGAATCAGAAGGACGGGATGTTACCCTTTCTATTGAAAAAAGCATTACACTTGCCATTATTGATAATGCCTGGAAAGATCATCTGCGCGAAATGGATGACCTGAAACAGAGTGTGCAAAATGCAGCGTATGAGCAAAAAGACCCTTTACTCATTTATAAGTTTGAATCCTTTGAACTGTTTAAACAAATGATTCAAAAAGTGAATAAAGATATCATTTCATTCCTGCTCAAAGCGCAGTTGCCTGTTAAAGATCCTTCGCAGGTAAGAGAGGCCGAAAGACCACAACGTACCGACATGAGCCGGTTGAATACCAGCAGAAGTGATGTTGCCGGCGGAGGACCACAAGGTAGAAGAAAAGCCGAACCGGTAAGGGTAGAGAAAAAGGTAGGTAGAAACGAACTCTGCCCATGCGGTAGCGGCAAAAAGTTCAAACATTGTCATGGTAAAACCTGATCAGAAATATGATCATCATTACATATTTGGTTGTATGGAGTATACTGGAAATTTAAAACGACAGTAAGACTTTACAACAAAAGCTAGCGGAATTTTTAATTCCGCTTTTTTATTT
>CAZPVB010000209.1:0-6539 GCA_964589855.1 uncultured Bacteroidales bacterium | reverse complement strand
GCTGTTCCTCTGTATCCCATCTCTTCTGCTACTTCCACTGCCATTTGCTCATAAGCACTGTCATCTGGTCCAAAAGTTTGTGTGGCAACAAATACCTCAGCACCCTCTTTGTGCATATCATCTATGGCTTCACGGATTCTTTCCCTGGTAAGTTCCAGGGAAGTATTCAGGTAACGAAAAAAAACAGGGAGCAGCTTACCGGGGGCCAGGTAAATATCATTTAAAAATGCCTGCTTACTGGCGATTTTACCCTCAAGTCCTTTTCCTAAAGAGATGATTCCCACTGGCGACACGTCTCCCTCAAGCAAGGCATTGGTTGCCTGCGTTGTGGAGTGGGCAATCAGGATGATCTCATCAGGTTGTATCTCCGATACTTTTAAAAGGTGCAGCATGGATTCTACAACACCTTCAGCTACACCCTGTTTCGAGTTATGAGTTGTAGGTACACATGATTTTCCCACAATGGAAAAATCTTCCACATTTACTGCTACGGCATGGGTAAAAGTACCTCCTACATCTATTCCTACTTTGATCTTTCTCATTTTTACCAAAAATTAAAAATACATGATTGCTGCTGCTATCAATCCCAGAAAAGCAAAAATCCAGGAATATGGCAATGTGTTGTATAAGATCTTCTGTACGTCTATTTTCATTTCATTGGCGATCCATACATTTTGCAGATTGGTGGGATCGGATATTCCCTGCAACTGACCAACTGACCATAAGATGCCCAGGATGGCGCCTGAAGGCATTCCTGCTGCCATCATGATGGATGCAATGCCAAATCCCATTCCCCATACATTGAGCGGACCACGATAAAGGGCAAGGGGAGCGAGGGTAACAAAGGTGATTACATACATCCATCCATTGTTCGGGATAATCCGCTCCACAAAGGGTACCATCAGTTCTCTTACCGGCCAGATGGTAGTTCCATAGTTTTCCATCAGGTACTCCTGACTCATGTTGGTAGGTCCAATAACAGATACCAGCAACCATCCAATACCAAACATAAGGATAACAGCAGGCAAGACAACTGCCGAACCTTCAATCAGTGATTTGATGAGCGTGCTGATATTGTCTTGCCGGTAAGTGATCATATAGGCATAGGCAATACCCAGAATAAAGGCAGAAAGAAAGTTTACACCGAAAAAAAGAATTAGAATCAGGGGTATGATGGGGGTGAAAACAGCTGTCCAGTGTAGTGGATTCTTATTTTTGTTGCGATGGTTAAATGCTCTTACACCGGCATGAACGAACAGGGCCAGCATGGCGGTAAGGAAAAGATAATAAAAAACATCCCTCGCCAGATCAAATATTGTTTGTGTTTCTTCAGAAAATTCAATATTATCGGACAGGTATATAAAACCAAAAATGATTCCGGCGCCCAATGCAATGATTCCTAAACTTTTAAGAATGTTTCCTGCGGAAAGATTGAACCCATCGCGGTACAATTGAATGATGATATAGATCAGCGATCCTGTAAATACGATACTGAAAATAACCAATATGAATTGTACTACTTCTTGTTGCGACAAATTAAGGGAGTTCATGTACAACGACCAGTTTCCCACATTGAACATACCCCCTATGTTTACTCCCATGAGCATGACAACCGCCGCTGTAAGTCGCCCGATGCCTACCGAGGTGAGAATGGGCAATACAATGGCGCCCACCATGATCATGGCACCCAAACCACCCAGCGTGGTAAAGAGCAGGATGATAAACAAAAACATCACAAAAGCAATCACCAATGGATTGTCGCCTGAGAGTTCTGCCCCTTTTTTTATGAATCCCTCAGCAATTCCGGTTTTTTGCATCAATACACTTAAAACTCCTCCAAACATTGAGATAACTATGGGTTCGGTGAGTCGCAATGATCCTTCGCCGATAATGTACTGAAAGATATCCTGCGGTCTGATGCCTGCAATGAGTGCAATCAGTACAGCCAAAATTGGCATTGCCAGCAGGGCAGGCCATATTCTCTTGGACATCAACAGGGTAATGACTACAAATACTACGAGTAATGCTATTGCTTGCAGTGTTTCCATATTTTTTTATTTTCCTATTTGGGTGGTTCTGTTTTTTCCACTTTGTGAGAGTGCAAAGCTCTCTCTTCTGGTAATTTTCTGAATGTATTGTGTTTTTCTGAATCTTAATGCGCTCCAGTCTTCATCAACGGAAACCTGTCTCACCCCCTCCATATCTTTCTCACCAAAGGGTTCCCATCCGCTGTCGCGGTTAAAGTTACAGGTATATTTTTTGGATGATTTTTTGGGATAGGCGGCCCAGAAAACCGCATCGCCTTCCAGGTGAGGGATGATGTTTTCAGCGGCAAATTCGATCTCTTCCTGTTCCTTTACAAAGATTAACCCGAAGGAGATCTTTTGTTGACCGTCATGAGCAGTATGCACCCGGGTGATTGCCTGCATGGCTTCTGTGTGCGGATGGAAAGATTCAGGTGCATTGATAACAAAAACATCATCGTGGTTTTTGTAGTTCAGCTTTTTAAAAACAGGATCTGATACCTGTACGGATTTTTCATTCATGGTATGTATCTTTTAGGATTTCAGAATACTTATCCAACCCTTCATAAAAGAAGAACACCTCGCCCTGAAAACCTAACCGGCGGTTTTCATTGAGTTTGTATTGCAAAAGTTCTTCGGAAGGTTGTTCATCGCCTACTCTGATCAGGATTCCAGGGTAGAACTGGTAAAGCTTTTCGGGGAGAATATATCTGAGTTGTGCTTCCAGTGTGCGGGTATAGGCGAGAGAATCTCTGCGGTAAACCTGTGGTACAATCATATCGGTGTACCCAAAATTCACCCAGGTGGGCCAATCCTGCAGATACTCTTCTTTCGACCATGGGAAAATACTGGGCGACATAGAGACCAAACATTCCGGATCGGCAGTTTTTACTTCTGAATAAATCCGTTTCATAAAGTCATTCAAAATTTCGGATCTCCATTGTATCCAGTTGTAATCTTTGAAATAATCCGGAGGTACTTCCCCAAAATTGTCTTGTTGGTATTTTTCTATTATTTCAGGATTGTATCCTCCTTCTGAAGGCATAGCAGGTAAACGGTCATCGCCCTGTATGCCATCAACATCATAGTTGTTTACCACTTCCAGGATTAGGGAAAGAATAAAATCCTGTACTTCCTGGTTTAGCGCATTCATCCATTCAAAACCATTTTTGGTGGTTAGTTCTCCCTGTGCATTAAGTGATGCCCAGTGTGGTTTTTTTTCCAGTAAAATGCCACCGTTTTCCTGGTAGGAGGAGGAAAACCCAAATTCAAACCAGGCGATTACTTTCATATTGTATTTTTTAGCTTCGTCAATTACTTCCTGCAATGCATCGCGGCCGGTATTTTCAGGATCCAACTCCGGCTCTGTTTCAAAACCCGTTAAATCTTTCATGATTTCCGATCGATACATGGTCATGGCCTTGTTCCAGGTAACCACAAAAAGGGTATTGATACCCAACTCATGACAATAAGCAACCGCTTTCGCGATATTTTCTTTAGAATACATGGCATCGCTGGCTACATTGGTCAGCCAAACTCCTCTTACTGGTTCGTTGTATCCTTTTACATACTTGTTTGTTCTCTCTTTTTCTGTTTGCTCTTCAGGTGTATCGCAAGAGATCAAAAGAAGAAATAAAATCAAGTAAAATGCCTGCTTCATATGCTTGTTAGTTTTATTTGAAAGAATGTTTTGATGAATTTTATCCTGTTTGAGAATCTTTTTCTTTGTTTTATTTCTTGTCGTTTTTTCTTTTTAACCGGCATCTGCAAAATCTTGTTGAGACAATGATTCTTTGAAAAAGGATCAGGTTTTCCAATAGAATTTCCAACGCACACTGTAAACGGTTACCAATATTGTGAGAGTTGTCAGTACTATTCCTCTCAGAAGCCCGGCCCAGGGCCAGGCAAGGTACCACTGGTCGATCCAGGGTAAGATCTGTAAAAAACAGAGCACGGGCATTACGAAAAAGGTTGCAGCCACATATCCAACCATAGGATTCATGCCCGTTTGGCTTATAAAACCCATGAGGCGCCCGGGTATTAATAAAGGTTGAAGGATGCTGAAAATAATCATGGCAAATCCTGACAAACCTGAAGTCATGAAGAAATAACTGATTGTAGAGGGATCTTTTTTGATCCCTCGTTCAAAGGTTTCAAAGAACAATCCAAGGAGCAACCAGAAAACACTCCAATTCAATATCTTTCTGTATTGTTGCAGATGGCGAAACTTTCCTTTTCCTGACAACCACAAAAGGAGGGAAACGGAGAGAATATTCATGATCCACACAAAATCAATATTTCTGCTGAGCAATCCCCACAGGTTCAGGGCAATATTCAGGAAAAGGATTGCTGCCATTACAGGAAAAACGCTTTGTAGGGGTTGCCGGTCGTAGGATATTTTTTCCCGTAGCCCAGTATAAAGCAGGTCTCCGGCAATTGTACCCGGGATTACGATCATCAGATATTTCAGGTACTCAGGGTGATAAAAGATGGTTTTGTTTACATCTATGCCGATTTGTTGCAAAGCATTACTTAATCCCGGCAAATACTCACCAAAGAATTGTAAAAGATTAAAATCCCAAATCATTTGATTCCAGGAATCTGTTTCTGAATGGGTGAAACGCACTGCAAAATATAGGGTAAGAATTGCAAGGCGCTGATATAGATTATTACGGGTAAACAGCCATATAATGGCACCAAAGAGCGCCATATTTGCCAATACCAGTATGATGATATCATTTTTATGAACAGAAAATGGCAGATCCCAGATCTCAACCCGCAGGAAAGCCAACAGAAACAAAACAATATACCCTGCAAGATTTATTTTTGTTTCATGGGTTTTCCACAGGGGAAATCTGGAAAAAGCCATCCAAAATCCTGTAAATGCCAGTATGCCCATCATGTATCTTATCCAACCCATCTCCTGTGGGTAATGAAAGGGCGACAAATGCGCCAGCATTACGGCAAAAACAAATAATTTTAAAGAGCGTAGGATGATTTTGCGGAGTAGTTTTTTTTCTTTAACCCCTTTTTCGAGTTGCTTATTCATAGCAAAAGGAAATGCCATTCCCATCGCAAAAAGAAAAAAGGGAAAAACGAGATCAACCCATGTTATGCCGGGTATTTCCGGATCAAAAATAAAATCCGGAGGAGCGATCTGTGCATGAAACAACCAGGCGGGCAATTGCGGATCACGTGAAATGGTTCCGGAAAGAACCATCCCAATGATCGCCATGCCTCTTAAGGCGTCTATGCTGGTTGCTCTGTTGGTCATGTGCAGATAATACGGTATACGGTTTAAAATTCGGGAAATATTGCCGGACCAGGATACATTGCCTTCATTACCCGTTTGATCCTTTCGTCTTTCAATGGTACATCATAAAAGAAAGATTCACCTGTAATGCCAATGGTTCTGTTGTATCTCATCTTTTCAACAATTAAATCGGGGTCGGTCAACCCGGCAGATCCGTAAAGGATAATCCCTGGAGAAAGTCTTTCGAGATTGGCATCGCCATGACTGGTAAAGTATGATTTTACCTCGTTGATGGTAGAGCGGTATGCAGATATATTGTATCGATAACATTGTACGGAAAGAATCTCAACAGCACCGGCATCCAGCCATTCCGGCCATTCCTGCATCAGGTTTTGGAAAGCCCATGGATAGGGGTTGGGGGAGTTGGTAACCAATACTTCGGGTTTGGCGGCCTTCACGGTATTGAATATCTCTTCTCCAAAACTATTGAGTATGTCTGCACGCCAGTTTACCCATGCTGTGGCATTAAAATTTGAGGGTGGTTCTTCTCCGTCATGTTCTGCTTTATACCTGTTTATGGTATACTCATCATATCCCGAATTGCGGGGCATGGCGGGCAGTCTGTCATCGCCCTGTACACCGTCGATATCGTAATTGTTTACCGCCTCCATGATCAGGTCGAGCATAAATTGCTGAACATTGGAGTTGTATGCATTGTAGTAAAAATCTGTGCCGTTGTAGTTGGAAGGTTCTCCCTGGCTGTTGATACCTACCCAATCAGGATTTACGGCAAGTATTCTGTCATTATCGGGAGTAGGAGCCGCGCCCCATCTTGCCATAAAACCATATTCATACCACAGGATCACTTTTAAACCTTCTGCATGTGAAATTTCTATCAGATCTGCGAGCGGATCGCCCGGATAATCAGGGGTAAACATTCCTTCGCGGTCTGTGCTGTAAGTTGAATGGTCTGCTAACACCTGGCTGGGATAAAGCGTACGGGTTTTTGCCCAGGCAACTACATACAAAGTGTTGAAGTTGAGTTCTTTTGCCAGAGCAACACCCTCCTGCATATCCTCATAAGTTTTCAGAAAGGATGAATGCGAGGGATCGGGTATCCAAAATGCTCGCACACCTGTTTCCTGCTCTCCTGTCTCGGTGTAGAGGGTGTAAACATTTTCAGCTCCATTTTCAGCAATCACTGTAATGTCAAAAGGTTGGCTGATATCTACAATGCTGCCTGAAGCAGGATCTGAGGTTGC
>CAZPVB010000208.1:0-6566 GCA_964589855.1 uncultured Bacteroidales bacterium | reverse complement strand
CCATTTAATTAGAAAAAACTATATGATGAACAGAATAATCTTTATGTTGTTGGGTGTAGCGATCATAACCTTCACCGCAAATGCGCAAACAGAATATGAAACAAGGGCAGAAAGAGAAGCCGACAGGTTGCTCGATCAGGCCAGGGAAAAAATAAACAGTTATAAAACCATTGAACTGGGCTTTCAATACCAAATGGAAAATGCCGATATGGGCATTAATGAGAACATGGAAGGAAAAGCTTACCTGAAAGATGACAAATACAGAATGTTAGTTGGGAACAATGTCTTTATTTCTGATGGAGAAACCGTGTGGAATTACATTGATGACCTGTATGAAATACACGTCAATTATGTTGAAAACATGGAAGGTGGCATCACCCCCACTGCTTTACTTGAAAATTTTGAAGAAGAATACAATGGAAAGTTTATCCGCCAGGAGCCCTATGAGCGCAAAACGGTTGACCTGATCGATCTTATCCCACGGGAATCGCAAGCATTTTTCAAATACCGGGTGGCTCTTGATGCCAGCAACCAATCGCTGGTTTACACCATTGCCTACGACCGGCACGGTGGAGAATACACTTACACCATGACCAGTTTTAAAACCAATCACAATCTTGCCGATGATCTTTTTGAGTTTGATCGCAATGATTTTCCAGAAGATGCCGATCTGGTTGATATGCGTTAAGTTCGGATAATAAGACTTTATGATTTCTAAATAAAAAACATCTCTTCCAGTATTGTTAAAAGAGATGTTTTTTATTTTTACGTAAGCAAAAAGATTGGAAAAAATCTAAAGTCAAGGCATTTTAGGGTCACCTGCTTTCCTGGAGCAGAAGATCAAAATTTACAAAACTCCTTCACGAGCGTATACAATTTCGGGTGCATTTTCCTTATCCAGGTAATTTAATATTGTTTGTGCGGTTTTCCGCCCCGATGCAATTGCATTTACTACCAGACTTGCCCCCATAACACTGTCGCCGGTAGCAAATATCTTAGATTCTGCAACCCGGTTCTTCATATCAACCTTCACATTTCCACGGTGGGTAAATGAAAGTTTGAGGTCGTTGAGCAAACCTTCGTGCACCGGATGGACAAAACCCATACTCAACAACACAAGGTCGGCATCTATCAACCTGCTTTTACCCGGAACCTCTACCATTTTCATTCCCTGTTCACCTTTTACCCACTCCACATCAACGATCTCTGCTTTTTTAACAGATCCGTTTTCTCCGACGAACTTTTTGGTGAGAATGCTCCAAATCCGGTTACATCCTTCTTCGTGCGAGCTGGATGTTTTAAGCACTTTTGCCCAATAAGGCCAGGGATTATTGATATCTCTCTTTAAGGGAGGTTGGGGTAAAATTTCAATTTGGGTCACAGAAGCTGCTTTTTGTCTGATACTTGTGCCCACACAGTCGGAACCAGTATCGCCTCCGCCAATGACCAATACATGTTTTCCTTTGGCTGAGATTCTCTCGGTTTCGGGTATTTCCTGACCACTAACGATTTTGTTTTGCTGTTTGAGAAATTCCATGGCAAAATGCACCCCTTTCAGGTCACGTCCTTCCACAGGAAGGTCACGGGGTTGCATAGCACCCACAGCAATGCAGATTGCATCAAACTGATCAACAAGTTGTTGAGCGGTTATATCTTTTCCAACATCAACATTGGTTTCAATTTTCAACCCTTCCTGGTGGAGGATATCCATTCGGCGGTCTATCACATTCTTTGCCAGTTTAAAATCAGGAATCCCATACCTGAGTAGTCCTCCGGGTGCATCATCTTTTTCATAAACAGTAACATTGTGTCCTGCTTTGTTGAGCAGGTCGGCACATGCCAGTCCGGCAGGTCCGCTGCCGATCACAGCAATTTTTTTATCACTTCTTTCTTTAGGAGGCTGGGGTTTAATGTAGCCATTCCTGAAAGCCTTTTCCGAAACAGCTGCTTCGTTTTCACGAATGGTAACAGGTTCCTCATGAAGTGCAAGCACACATCCCGTTTCGCAGGGTGCCGGGCATATTCGCCCGGTAAATTCGGGAAAGTTATTGGTAACCTGTAAGATATCGATGGCCAGTTTCCAGTCGTTTTTGTACATGGCGTCCTGCCACTCAGGCATATTATTCATTACCGGGCATGCGGACTGACAGAAAGGAATACCGCAATCCATGCACCGGGCTGCCTGCTTTTGCCGGTCCTTGTCGTTAAGGGTTTGTTCTACTTCACCGAAATCGTTAATACGCTCCTGAACGGGTCTGTTCCCGCTATCCTTACGTTGTATATTGATAAATCCTTTTGGGTCTCCCATAGCAGAATTTTTTATTGATTGACTGATTAATTAATACTGATGTTGAGGAGCATCTTCGGTTAGCTCCAGTTTTTGTTTGATATCCGCTAATTTCATTTCCTCCAGCACTTTCTTGTACTCCAGAGGAATTACTTTCACAAACTTTTTGACGTAGTCATTCCAGTTTACAAGAATTTTTTCTGCCAGTCTGCTTTTGGTATAGAGCAAATGATCTCCAATAAGTTTCTGAAGTTCATTTACATCCTGGAGTTCTTCCAGGGGAGATATTTCAACCAATCCTTTGTTGCAGAAATATTCAAAATCGCCATACACATCAAGCACATAAGCAATACCACCACTCATACCGGCAGCAAAATTTCTACCTGTAGCGCCCAATATCACCACTCTGCCACCAGTCATGTATTCGCAACCATGGTCTCCTACGCCTTCAACAACGGCATTGGCACCACTGTTGCGCACAGCGAAACGTTCGCCGGCAATACCTCTAACGAATAATTGCCCGGAAGTAGCTCCATAGAGTACTGTATTACCTATGATTATATTTTCTTCAGGAACAAAAGTAGTTCCTTCGGGAGGTGTAACAATAATATTACCTCCCGACAATCCTTTGCCAAGGTAATCATTGGCATCACCTTCCAAACTAAAAAACACACCTTTGGTAAGAAAAGCACCAAAACTCTGCCCGGCAGATCCGTAAAAGCGTGCATGGATGGTATCATCTTCAAGTTTCTGATGGGTTACATTTTTGGCAATAAAACCCGATAGCATGGCTCCTACCGCACGGTCGGTATTTTTTATCTTTTCCGACAACCAAACCTTTTTTCGATTGGCAATGGCAATCTTGGCCTGCTCAATGAGTTTCAGATCGAGAACATCATCAATCTTGTGATTTTGATCTTGTTTGAAGGTTAAAGCATATTTGTTGCTTTCGGGTGGGAAAAAGATCATATTTGAGATATCTACTTTTTTCGCTTTCCATTGGACAACATCTTTTCTTGCCTCGAGCAAATCAGGGCGTCCGATTACCTCTTCCAATTTTCTGAATCCGTTCTCCGCCAGAATTTCTCTCACATCGCGGGCAATGAACTGGAAAAAATTGACTACATATTCTGCTTTGCCCAGGAACCTTTTTCGAAGGTTTTCGTCTTGTGTAGCAACTCCCACGGGGCATGTGTTCATATGGCATTTGCGCATCATAATGCATCCGAGGTTGATCAGCGCCGCTGTTGAGAACCCAAACTCTTCTGCACCAAGCATTGCCATGAGTACCACATCGCGTCCGGTTTTGAGCTGACCGTCGGTTTGTAATTTCACCCTGCCTCTCAGGTCGTTCATTACCAGGGTTTGATGCGCTTCAGAAATGCCGAGTTCTATAGGTAGTCCTGCATGTTTGATAGAGCTTACCGGGCTGGCACCGGTCCCCCCTTCAATTCCGCTAATGGTTATCAGGTCTGCTTTTGCTTTGGCAACACCCGCTGCAACAGTACCGACACCGTATTCTGCAACCAGTTTTACACTGATTTTAGCACTGGGATTGGTAGATTTCAGATCAAAGATCAACTGAGCCAGGTCTTCAATAGAATAAATATCATGATGCGGTGGGGGTGAGATTAGTGTAATACCCGGGGTTGAATTCCGCAGCCGGGCAATTACATCGTTTACTTTAAAACCAGGAAGCTGACCACCTTCGCCAGGTTTTGCACCCTGTGCCACTTTGATCTGAATTTCATCTGCATTAACAAGGTAATCAGCAGTAACACCAAAACGGCCAGAGGCCACTTGTTTGATAGCACTGCGTTTGTTTTCGCCATTGGGCAAAGGATAATATCTGTCGGGATCTTCGCCACCTTCGCCGGTATTGCTTCTGCCTCCGATATAATTCATAGCAATGGCAAGAGCCTCGTGGGCCTCTTTGCTTATAGAACCATAAGACATGGCACCCGTGACAAAACGGCGTGTAATGTGTTCGATAGGTTCTACCTCTTCCAGAGGAACAGGTGTTCTTTTTTTAATATCCAGAAAACCTCTGAGGAAAGCAGGTTTCCTGTTTTGCTCATTCACAATTTGTGCGTATTCTTTGTACTTATCGTAATTGCCGGTTTTGGTTGCCCATTGCAAAAGTCCTACAGAATTAGGATTCCAGGCATGATGCTCACCATTGACGCGAAAGGCATAAAATCCTTCTGTTTTAGGCATGTAAGACCCATTTTCGTGCAAGGTAGCAAAAGCATTGCGATGAGGTACCATCACCTCCTGCGCAATTTCTTCCAGTCCAATACCCCCAATGCGTGAAGCAGTACCGCTAAAATATTTCTCAACAATCTCCGGGGCAAGTCCGAGGCATTCAAATATTTGTGCACCATGATAAGAGCGCAATGTAGAAATACCCATCTTGCTCATCACCTTCAGAATACCATTATCGAGCGCTTTGATGTAATTCTGCCGGGCCTGTTTGTATTCCATTTGAATATCACCTTTTTTCACCAAATCATCGATAACAGCAAAAGAAAGATATGGATTGATAACACTGGCGCCATAACCAAGCAATAAGGCAAAATGCATTACTTCCCGAGGTTCGGCGGTTTCGAGAACCAACCCCACTTGCATACGCTTTTGGGTTTTGATCAAATGATGATGTATGGTAGCTACCGCCAGCAATGAAGGAATGGGTACATGATCTTTGTCTATCTCCCTGTCTGACAAAATAATATAATTGATGGCATTGTCTACTGCTTCCTCTGCTTTTCGGCACAGTTCATCGAGTGCTTTTTCAAGTGCTTTGTTCCCTCCATTGCCCGGTTGAAAAGTAATAGGCATGATAACACTCGAAAATCCGGCATACTGGAGATCTTTGATTTTACCCAGATCGGTATTGGTAACGATCGGGCTTTTGAATTTGATCAGTTTACACAAAGAGGGCGATTCATCGAGAAGGTTTTTGTTTACCGATCCAATATAGTTGGTAAGCGACATCACCAACCCCTCTCTTATCGGATCAATGGCCGGGTTGGTAACCTGAGCAAACTGTTGTTTGAAATAATTAAACAGTCGCTGGGGTTTGTCTGATAAAACGGCCATTGGTGTATCGTTTCCCATTGATCCGGTAGGTTCTTTTCCATCCACCGACATGGGTTTAATGATCAGATCAATGTCTTCTTTGGTATATCCAAAAGTTTTGATCCAGGTGGTATATTTCTCACCCATAGAAGAGGGGAGTCGTTTTTTTACTTTAATGTTTTCCAGTTCAAGGCGGTGCTCTTTCAGCCAATTTCCGTAAGGATTCATCCGTGAGAGCTGACTTTTAATCTCTTCATCAGAGATGATAACGCCCAGTTTGGTGTCGAGCAACAGGATTTTTCCCGGACGCAACCGCCCTTTTAATTTTATCTGTTGGGGTTCAAAGGACTGCACACCGGTTTCACTTCCCATAACGATAAGGTCGTTATGAGTGATCAGATACCGGGAGGGTCTTAATCCATTTCTGTCGAGTGTCCCCCCAACGTATCTCCCGTCGCAAAACAGCAAAGATGCAGGACCATCCCATGGTTCCATGATGGTTGAGAAGTATTCGTAAAAATCTTTGAGGCTTTTGGGAATCGGATTTTTATCATTAAAAGATTCGGGTATCATCATCGCCAGGGCATGAGGAATGCTCCGTCCGGTAAGAACCAGAAACTCGAGCACATTATCCAGAGATGCTGAGTCACTTCTGCCAGGCACCACCACTGGGAAAACTTTTTTAAGGTCATCACCAAACAGATCGGTTTTCAGCAGCGATTCACGTGCCTGCATCCACATGCGATTGCCTTTAATCGTGTTGATCTCACCATTATGTGCTACAAACCGGAAAGGTTGTGCCAAATCCCAGGTGGGGAAAGTGTTGGTGCTAAAGCGCGAATGAACCACAGAAATAGCCGATTCAAATAGTGGATGATGAAAATCGGTATAATAATCGGCCAGTTGACTGGGGGTAAACATGCCTTTGTAGATAATGATCCGGGTGGAAAGACTATTAATGTAAAAATACTTTTTATTGTCTGTCCCAAGATTTCTTACCTTTTTCTCGGTTCTTTTCCGGATAACATAAAGTTTTCGTTCCATATCATCCGGTTCATGGTCGCCGGTAATAAAAATTTGTTTCACCACGGGTTCATTGATACTGGCAATTTCGCCAAGTACGTTTTGATTAACCGATACGTTTCTGGTGGCAAACAGATGAAGTTTTTCTTCTCTGATGGTTTCGTAAAGAAGGTCTTCA
>CAZPVB010000207.1:0-6567 GCA_964589855.1 uncultured Bacteroidales bacterium | reverse complement strand
GCCCTGTCCCTGCCATCAGAAGAACCAGCGGTAGGAGAGGTTGATGTTTCTGCCTGGCATAAAGAAATTCCTGTCTTCGATACGGGAAAGATGGTCGCGGTATTGAACATCCAGCGCATTGCTTACCCTGAGTATAAACACATGTCTGCCGTTAAAATCAAGCCTGTATCCTGCCTGAAAACCCAGCAAACTGTAACCATCGGTGATTTCTTCACCGGGTGCTACAAGGGTTTGACTGCTTACATTTTTTAGTGATGCACCCAGCCAAAACCGGTCAAAATCATATCGTGCCTCTGTATTGAATCTGAAAGGAGGAATCACGGGAAGATTTTCATCGGGTCCTTCGTTTACAATACGGGTACCTCTCACATAATCAATTCCTGCGTTGATCAAAAGCTGCTCGGTTACCCGGAAACCCATGGCAACCTCTCCACCCAGAAGTTGTGCTTCGCCGCCCATGTACTCAAAGATTTGATAACCCGATGCTTCGTCCGTTTCACCTGTGGGTTGAAAAATGATATAATTTCTGAAATCGTTGAAAAATCCTGCCACCTCCACTTCAAGGAAGGGTTGTTTGTAAAGAACAAACAGATCCACGCCATGACCGATCTCGTCATTCAGATTGATGTTGCCTCTTTCATAAACACCCGCCCCTAAATGTGCGCCGTTGGCAAAAAGTTCCTCAATCATGGGGTTTCGGTGCGAGCGGGCAAACTGACCACCTATCTCAAGATTTTCGGAGGTGCGCAGGTTTAACCCCACGGATCCGGAGTAATTAAATGCGGTGCGGCTTTGTTCTACATCCGGGAAAAAACTGTTGGCAAGGGCCTGGGTATTTTGCAGATCGAGTCTGATCCCGAATTGAAATCGCAGAATATTTGATAACGGAACCTCCTGAAAGGTAAAGGCTGCCAGAGAAACTCTTTGTTCGCCGGGTGTAAAGATGTCTGCTCCGTCCATTTCCAGTGATTGCCCGGTGAAATTGAACCCGATAGCACCTTTGTCAAAAATTCCGGTTGCTTTGTGTTGCAGGGTAAGGGTAGAGCTAAAGGCAAACATGTTATAACTCAGTTCTACGGATTCTTCCTTATTGCCGGTTTCGGGTATTACAGATTCTACTTCGTCCTGGTTAAACCCCGATACGTTAAACCTTAGTTGTCCGCTTTCAAAAAACTCCCCTCCGAACTCTCTTCCAAACCTTCCCTGCAATGCTACACGGTCGGCCCTTATCTCCACACTCTCGTCGGGGTTGTCAGGCGATTCGGGTATTTCAAAGTTTTGATCGGAAAAGGAGAGGCTTATTCCACCATTGACAAAGTCATTATCAATTCCCCATCCCAGAGAAGCATCGTAATTATTCATGGAGGTACCATCTACTTTTCCAACGGGTGTTTGAATGTCGCCTGACTGCCGGAGAGAAAAGCGGGCGCTTGTTGCCCAGTTTTCATTGCCATAGGTAATTCTTCCAAAGCCGGCACCCATATTGTTTACGGATGCACCTTGTCCGGAGACCACACCGTTGATGCCCTGATCCCACTGGTCGGGTATATCGGTTGTCATGAGGTTGATAACACCACCCAGTGCGCTGGAGCCATAAAGCAAACTGGCGGGGCCTCTAACTACTTCAATACGGCTTGCCACCAGGGGGTCGAGCGAGATCGAGTGGTCTGCAGAGCTATGGGAAATGTCTCCCATCCTTTCTCCGTTTTCCAGGATCAGTATCCTGTCTCCGTCCATCCCTCTTATTACGGGACGTGCCGGAGCCGACCCAAAGCTACGCATGGCCACGCCCGGCTGTCCGTCGAGCATTTCACCGAAAGAGGGTTCACTGCGCCGTTGAATTTCTTCGCCGGTGAATACATTATCGGGCTGGTAACGAAAACCACTGGCGGTAGGGGAGGAGGTCAGTACGATTTCGTCGAGATTGATACCTGTGGGTGTGAGTTCGATGTCCAACTCTACGGTTTTGTCTTCAAAAGCCTCAAATTCTATTTCTGCGCGGGCATATCCCATATTTTGAATAACCAGAATGTGTTTTCCCGGAGGAAGGTTGGCCACCACATAATGCCCGGAGGCATCCGTTATGGTACCGATGCGGGTATCTTTAATCAAAAGATTGGCAAAAGGCAGGTGTTCTCCGGTTTCGGCGTCTATAACGTGGCCATAAAGGTTGGCATCGGTTGGCGGACGTTCGTTTTGGGGTTCATTGCCCTGCAAAATGATTGTTGAAAATAAGAAAATAAGAAGCATCATACTAAAAGATGCATTCTTTTGAATTCGGTATATTGTTTTCATTGTATAATAATTTGATTAAAGTGGTATGATAGAACCTCCATGTTGCTGATTATTCAATCCTTGTTTTTGTTTGTAATAACACATGGATGGTTCATGATTATTTCTCGCTGAAAATTGAGCATTGAATAGGTTGCTGTTATATTTAAACCTGATCATTACTTTTTGGTATCAGACATAAAATATTTATAGCAAAACTCAGCGTTTATTTTGCTTTTGAAAATCCTGCAAAACCTCGTTGTCAGGAAAAAGCAGGAATAATTTGTTTGAACTGATTGTTTTTTTGAGCAATAGTATCTGAACAAATATCCTCCGGTAAAAGAGATATTTTCCCATTTCTTTGGCAGTGGCATTTTATCTGCTGTTATTCATTGATAAACTGAATCTTCAGATCAAATTGAAGCAGCATTACCAGTAAGAAATATTTTTGAGTGATCCTTTCTGTTTCTGGTGTGGTACCCGGTTTTTTGGAAGGAATCGAACGGACATAGAGTCCTTTTCAAATCATATAAAATCATCTTACTGTGCTTATTTTTTTTTGAATACGGATAAAAAATCACCTGGAAAAAAAACTGAAACTATGGCATAAAAGGTGAGATGAGGCAATAAGCAGGGGGGGCGCGCTCCTGAAAAAAAGATAGAAACCGGGGGCTATCGTTGCGGTGTTTTTGTTCGATATGCAGAATACATTTAAATACGAGATGAAAAGTAGCGATAAGAGCATAAGCGGGCAAAAGCAATGACAAACCCGATAAAAAGATCAGTTCTCCTTTGCTGTGATCATGTTTTGGTTCTGATGCATCAGAAGAGTTTGAAGTATATGGGTGGGCATGGGTAATGATGTTTCCGTTGTCGAGTACATGCGTATGCTTAAAATAGGCATAATTGGCAAAAAGCATCATGATCAATCCAATGGAAAGAAATGACAGCAGTTTGAACCCTATGTTTACCTTAAGAAACTGATTATGCATGCAATGACAAAATATTAAGAAGCATCAAAAACCGATTGACTGTATTTTAATTTTGTGATTATATAGTTTAATCAATAATATTTATTGAAATAAACACACTTCATCAAAACGGGGACAAAGATAAAAACTTCATGAAGACAAATGAGAAAACTTTTTATGAATATTGAAAAGGCAGGTCGGGTTAGTTTGAAGAGAACAAAAAAAATCCCCCTGAAAATTGATTTTCAGGGGGGCATTTTATTGAAGTGAGTACCTTAAACCCAGATAAAACATTCGTCCCATGATTGGACCCCATATCATGGATGCATCAAAATTGTCATCGAATGGGTTTTGTGCCCCAATGATGGGGTTGGTTTGTTTAAAGTTGGTGAGGTTTTCGCCACCCACATAGATATCAAAACTATTCCATCTTCTGGTAATTTGCCCGTGCAGGATGGTGTATGCCGGAGATTCGGACGGCATACGAAATTGCTGAGGCAACATATCTGTATCGGGGATTCTGCTTTGCCCGTTAAATTGCGCGGTAAGGTCAACCTGCCAGTTGTTGTTTCTGGTTGCCCATGAACCTGTTAGCAAACCTTTGTAAGCATTTACAAAAGGTTTACTTGTGAGTTCTTCACCAATGGTTACTTTTACATCTGTGATACGATAAGCCGCTGTGATTTCGAAAAATCTCAGGGGTTCAAAACTCAGTTCTATCTGCGAATTGTTGGCAAACGATCTTCCGTTTAAGTTATAAAAGCGTGCTTCTCCCTGGTAAGAATCGATATCAACAATCAACTGGTTAATGAAATCGGTTCTGTAATATTCTACCGCCAGAGAGGCATCATTGCCAAAAAGTTGAAAACTTTGTGTGAGGCTACCCCCGTAATTCCACGCTTCCTCAGGGTTTATTTCTTCCTGGAAGATGAGTTGTCTGTTACTGATAAGCAGTCCGCTGTTTTCGGCAATAAGATTGGGTACCCTGTACCCTTTCCCTGCGGATGCTCTCAGGGTTGTGTTTTCTGTTAATCCTGAGCGTATGTGCAGTCTGGGTGTAATAAAGGTACCGTAAAGGTTATGAAAATCGGCCCGCAGTCCCAGGATACCGGTAAATTTCTCATCTTTCTGGAAAGTGTACTGTCCAAAAACTCCCGGTACGATTTCTTCTCTGTTGAAATTCAGATCATTCAGTTCTTCTCTGTAATCATCATACAGAAAACTCACTCCTGTATTGATCTTATGATCGGCATTGCGGGCGATGGTATTTTCATAGATGATGTTGGCATAAACGGTATTCTGTATTCCATCATAAAGGTTGTATCCGTATTGCGAATCGTGGTTGTGATGGATAAAACTCAACTGTGTGCCTATACTTCCGTTGGGTTGCCCGGGCAGAAAGAAACCTGTTCTGGCGAATGCTTCGTACCGATCGGTATTCACCCCAAACCCGTAATAGTTATCCGAACCTAAGGTTGCTCCGTTGTTGAAAAAATCAAGCTGTCCGCCACGACGGTCTTCCTGCAGTATACGAAATCCGAACTGTGATTCCATAACACCCGGTTTATCGTAGCGATAGCGGTTTACAACATTGTATTTCTTCAGCAAAGGATGATCCAGAAAACTATCGCCATTATGATCGAATTTGTTTTCCAGTATCTCACCATGTGCCAATACCATGGTAGACCAGCTATCATTGAGTTTCAGCGATGCATTTAAACTGCTCTCCAGACGACCGAAATCATTTCCGTAGAAATTATAGAAAAATGTTTCAGAAGATTCAGGTTTTTTCAGTTCCACATTGATCTGACCCGTGATGGATTCATAACCATTGACAACACTTCCGGTCCCTTTGGAAACATAAATGGTTTCCATCCAGGGTCCGGGTGTAAAACCCAATCCATAAGGCTGACCAAGTCCGCGAACCGTTGGGGTATTTTCGGTAAGAATCTGACTATAAATACCAGCCAAACCTAATAGTTCAATCTGTTTGGCACCGGTAACAGCATCGGTAAATGAAACATCAACAGAGGCATTGGTCTCAAAAGATTCTGAAAGGTTGCAGCAAGCTGCTCTTTGGAGTTCTTCTTCGGTAATCACATTGGTAAGAATGGGTTCCATTGAAGATACATGAGCACCAGGTTTTCTGCCTGCTACCACCACCTCGTCAAGATCCTGCGATGAGGTGAGAACAATTTTCATATTCTCTGAAGCACTGGATTCGATGCGCAAAGTATCGGTTTTATAACCAATATAACTAACAACGATGCTGTGCGGCAATTGCTGGCTAACGCTAAGTTGAAAATCACCCTCAGCACTTGTGGACGTCCCCAGTGTGGTGCCTTCCCAGAAGATATTGGCTCCGGCGAGTGCTGTCTCACCTTCGGGCGAGGTGCCGAAAACCGTACCTGTGATCTTTTCCTGAGCACTGCTGTAAAAAGCAGAAAAAAGGAAGACCATTAAAAAGGATATTTGGATAATATTTTTTTTCATAATGAATTTCTTTTTAAATAGAATAATGAATCGAATGAAATCAAAGGGTTCAATCAGGTATCGCGAAAAAAATGCGATGAACCAAAGGCAAAACCTTCAGTTTGCCTGATTGAACCAGTAGACTTGTCAAAGAATTTTATAATCGCCCAGTGTTTCAATTTTTTCATTCATGTCAACCACACGCATGTCCTCATCAGACTGGATGGTGATTTTTTGGTTGTCATCAGAAAATGAAATTTTTTTCACACCTTCCATTTGTTCCAAAGCATTTTTTACTTTGCTTACACAATGGTTGCATGTTACACCTGCGATGTTATAAGTTTTTTCGTTCATAATTTGATCATTTTTAGTGTTTTCTTATTACTCACACCTGTAAAAGTTAGTTATTTTGCTGATGCTGTTTACCGGTGTTTGATCTTGCACAGAAAAAAAATCTATTTACTCTTCATCGTAGCGTTTGTTGTTTTCCAACCACTCTGCATTTCTTGGATAGATGCAGCAGTGATGCAGATTGGCATGTGTTTCTTCATCGGTAATGATGTTTTCCGTGTCGTGTCCTGCTTTGGCAATGGCACGCTCAATGGTTTCCTGCTCCGTACGGTCGTTGCGATAAACAAGTGTAAGCATTTTGGATTGCTCATCCCAGTTTGCTCTTCTAACGCCTTTCACCGAGTAGGCAGCGTTTTCAATCCTTTCCTTACACATACCGCAATTTCCCAAAACCTTAATCTCGGTTTCGGTGGTTTTTTTGTTTACTGCTTCAGCAGGATTGTTTGCAATAGAAATAAGGGAAATAACTAAAGCTATGGAGAAAATTCTGATTGTTTTCATA
>CAZPVB010000206.1:0-6591 GCA_964589855.1 uncultured Bacteroidales bacterium | reverse complement strand
TGATGTTGTTGTTTTCCTAAAGTGGTTTGACGCACAATAGCCGTTCCTCATTACAGACAAAAACAAAACTTCTTTAGATTTTCCCCTGGAAAGATCAGTGTATGCATTCATATTTGAAATGTATCTGGTCTAAAAAGCTTGTATTTAGACGTTCATGTTCGTATTTTACTTTGTCATGAAGTTGAATATTAGATTATTAAACTCGCGATCATTCCTGAAATTTGTGGACAATAACCTTTTTATTCTGGTCTCTGAGGTCAAAGGATTAAAATAGTAACAATTCTACAACTATAAAAAAAGAAAAATCAGAAAATGATCAATCCCTACTTTTAAAAATGTATAGCAACATCGTATGTTGATTATAAAAATAAGATATAAACCCTTGAAATGGCTGTTGCATCAAACCTAAGGGTTTGACGATCTTCAAAGAACAGCAATTTCTGATACATAAAATAGTATTACCTTTGAATGTGTTTAAAAAACCCAGGAAATAATTATGCAAATATTTATCAGCAACATTAAAGAGCTTATTCAGGTTTTACCTGCATCAGTTGAAAAAATTGTGGGTCATGATATGCAAAACCTTCCCACTTTATCAAATGCCTGGTTATGGATCGAAGGTGGCAAAATAAAATCATTTGGCAGGATGGAAGAACTTTCTACTCATCCAGACAAAGGACGATTGGATCAAATAGATGTAAAACATATTGACGCAACAGGCAGAATGGTATTCCCTTCTTTTTGCGATTCGCATACCCACCTGGTTTACGAGGGTAGTCGTGAGATCGAATACATTGATAAAATAAAAGGGTTGTCCTATGAAGAGATTGCCAAAAGGGGTGGGGGGATCTTAAACTCCTCCAAAAGGTTACAGGAAGCCACAGAAGAGGCACTTGTTGAACAAGCATTCGAGCGTCTTGAAGAGATCAGGATGCTGGGAACAGGAGCAGTTGAAATTAAGAGTGGTTACGGATTGACCACCCAAAGCGAGTTGAAAATGCTTCGTGTAATCCAGCGCCTCAAAGAGATCAGTCCACTCACCATCAGGTCAACTTTTCTGGGTGCTCATGCTGTTCCACCCGAATACAAAAACCGGCAACCTGAATATGTAGACCTGATCATTAATGAAATGATACCGCAGGTGGCTTCAGAGGAACTTGCCGACTATATTGATGTATTTTGCGATCGTGGTTTTTTCACACAGGAAGAAACCGACAGGATCTTGATGGCTGGATTAAAATACGGATTGAAACCCAAAATACACGCCAATGAACTCGACTATTCAGGCGGAATACAGGTAGGTGTAAAATACAATGCACTTTCTGTTGACCATCTTGAATTTACAGGAGAAGATGAGATCAGGGCACTGTTAAACACTGATACAATGCCATGCCTGCTTCCGGGAGCGGCGTTTTTCCTGGAGATGGAATATCCCCCTGTCCGCAAAATGCTGGAATCAGGACTACCCCTGGCTTTGGCCAGTGATTACAACCCCGGTTCCTCTCCTTCGGGCAATATGCAATTGATCATGTCGTTGGCTTGCGTAAAAATGAAAATGCTCCCCGAAGAGGTGATCAACGCAACAACTATCAATGGTGCTTACGCCATGGGATTGCAGGATGAACTCGGAAGTATTACCCCTGGGAAAACATCCAATATATTCATTACCAAACCCATACCCACATATGCCTTTATGCCCTATGCATATGGCAGCAATAAAGTAGAAACCATCATATTGAACGGAAATATCTATTGACCCGGATCATGTGCATTTCTTCGCCAGGCAGGAGATCTGTAAAATATTAGGTAAAACTTACACTACAGAATATTTCAAATACTAATTTTAAAAAACTACATTTTGGAAGAGAAACCAAAATTTCCCCTGATCGCCAAAACGCTTACCGGGCTTGAAAAAGTGCTGGCAAAAGAATTGACAGACCTGGGTGCTTCAAATGTAAAACCGCAACGTAGAGCCGTATCTTTTGAAGGAGACAAAAAACTAATGTATGCCTCTAATTTATGGTCGCGGGCAGCATTAAGCATTTTAAAACCCATCAAAGAATTCCCATTTGATACCCAGGAAGATTACTATGATCGCTTAAGAGCATTACCCTGGGATGAATATTTTTCAGTAACCAATACCTTTTCTATCACAGCGGTAGCTTCGCAATCAGTTTTCACCAATACCCACTTTCTTGCCCAGCGAACCAAGGATGCTATTGTTGATTTTTTCAGAGAAAAAACCAACGATCGTCCGCAGGTTGATATTGAAACACCGCAGATAAAAATTCAGGTGTATGTTTATAAGGATAATTGCTCCGTTTCCCTTGACAGCAGTGGTATGCCCTTGTTTAAAAGAGGTTACCGGAGAAAATCGATCATTGCTCCCATTAATGAAGTATTGGCAGCAGGATTGATCTATCTTTCGGGGTGGGATAAAAAACAACCTTTTTATGACCCCATGTGTGGCAGTGCCACCTTTAGCGCTGAAGCTGCTCTCATGGCACTCAATATCCCCCCCCAATCCTACAGAAAAGACTTTGCTTTTCAGCATTGGCCTGACTACGATGCACAACTTTGGCAAGCAGTGCAGGATGAATCCAAAGAAAACCGCAAAGAAAAAACTCCACCCATACTGGCATCAGATATCAGCAACAGAAGTATGATTGCAGCACGTCAAAATCTTATGGATGCAGGGCTTTTGGGTTTGGTTGAACTGCAAAAAAGAGATTTTTTTGCCTCTAAGCCACGACACGGGAATGGATACATGTTGCTCAACCCTCCTTACGGGAAAAGAATTGAAACCCGCGATGTATCAGAGTTTTTCGGAAAAATGGGTACAACCTTTAAACACCAGTACCAGGGTTTTAAAGTATGGGTGCTGAGCCCCGACAAACAACTGACAAATAAAATTGGATTAAAACCCATCACCAAACATTATGTTTATAATGGTCAGCTAGACTGCACTTTCCTGGGGTATGAGATATACGGCGGTAGTAAAAAAAGACCTCGCTTAACGCAAAATTAATAAAAAACAGGGTGCTATTTTAATTTTTATTGTTACATTTGCGTGTGTTTTGATAATATGGATAAATCTTTTTTAGTTTTATCCATTGGAAATGCTTCTTTTTGACAGCTGAGAAGTATTTCCGGATTTAAGGGTGAATGGCTCGTTGTGAAACCAGCCGCATAGGAAAAAAAGGAGATTTGCCGTTCAGAAATACAATGACTGTTCGCAAATGTAAACAATCAAAAGTGTATTGGTCTTTCTAATTTATTTAGATTTTCTGTTTTACACGGCAAATTTTTCCTTTTTCCTTTGTTTTAAAGAGAAAAAGGAAATTCTATCAAAAAGGAAATTTCATCTTGTCTTCCATTGCTACCCCTAAGAAATATATTTTATAAGACGATTATTGAGAAAAAGTATATATTGTTTTACAAACAAATTTGAAAAAGCAAAATCTTTCCAATCTGATTGGTGAAATTTTGCTTTTTTAATGAAGTACTTTTTACATTTTAAATCTGATTGATTATAAACCAAACCAAGACATTAAAAATACTTAAGTAAGTAAGTGTGATTATTATATTATAGCAAAAGTTTTTCTAAAATAAACAGCATTGACAAACTTTAAATGACCTATTTAAATAAAACCATAAGCATATGAAAAAAAGAGTATTGATAGCCACCGGTGGAGGAGATTGCCCTGGACTGAATGCAGTGATAAGAGCCGTAACACTCAGGGCATCAAAAGAGCAGAACTGGGAGGTGATTGGTAGTATCAACGCCTTTGATGGCATTATGAATGAACCCAATGAAATTGTTGTGCTCGACGATAAAAAAGTAGGTGGCATACACATCCGCGGCGGCACCATCATAGGTACAACCAATAAGGGTGGTCCTTTTGCCTGGCCCATTAAAAACCCCGATGGAACATGGGGTAGTGCCGACCGGTCCGATGAAATGCTTCGTCGCCTCCAATATCTCGGAGTAGAAGCGGTGATCAATATTGGTGGCGATGGATCTCAGTCCATCTCACAAGAACTTTACAAAAAAGGGCTCAATATCATTGGCGTTCCGAAAACTATCGACAATGATCTTTCAGCAACTGATTTCACCTTCGGGTTTCAAACAGCGGTGCAGGAAGCAACCACAGCAGTAGACAAATTGGTTACCACCGCAGCCAGCCACAACAGAGTTCTGATCCTCGAGGTTATGGGTCGCTATGCAGGATGGATCGCGCTGCACTCTGCAGTTGCAGGTGGTGCACATGTATGCCTTATCCCTGAAATTGAATACGATATCCCGAAAGTGGTGGAACGTATTTACCAACGGTTCAATAAAGGACGTGGATTTGCCATTATCGTGGTGGCAGAGGGAGCAAAACGCAAAGAAGGCAAAATGATCTACGAAGAAAGTACTGAAACAGGATACAAAAACGTAAGATTGGGAGGTATTGCCACCCAATTGATGCGTGAACTCAAAGAAGGAGGACTGGAAACCGACATGCGGGAAACAGTGCTCGGTCATCTGCAAAGAGGGGGCACACCTATTGCCTACGACAGGGTGTTGGCTACACAGTTTGGAGTGAAAGCATTTGAAATGGTATTGGAAGGCCGCTTTGGCGAAATGGTGGCTTACCGACACCCAAATATTGTTTCAGTTCCTTTTAAAGAAGCCATTGCTCAGTACAATTTTGTAGACCCCAAATCAGACCTGGTAAAAGCCGCCAGAGGCGTTGGAATATGCATGGGCGACTAATATCAGACAGGTATTCCCGAATTATTACAAATTCAGACATTTAACATACATTCAATCTTATTTCAGAAAACTGCAACCTCCTGCATGGTGTTGCAGTTTTTTTCTTTTTACACTTCACTTCAAAAGCAAACAGAACAAGATAAGTCAATAAAGTTTACATGTTTTTGTAATAGCATGCAGAATAATCCATAATTTTAAATGTGCATTACACAATCTTATGGAAAAACAGACAGTATTTGCAGATGTATTGTTACCCCTGCCTTTAAAGGGATATTTCACTTACAGGGTTCCGACAAACCTCAATGGATTCATGCAGCCTGGCATACGGGTAGTAGTGCCTTTCGGTCCCAAAAAAGTGTACTCTGCATTGGTAAGACGGGTACATAAAAATCCCCCCTCGGGTTTCGATGCCAAATACATCTACTCAGTGATCGATGAGATCCCGATTGTTTTCGAAAAGCAATTTATATTTTGGGAATGGATTGCCGAATACTATATGGCAACCGAAGGCGAAGTGATGAATTCTGCTCTGCCACCGGCTTTGAAACTTGCCAGTGAAACCAGAATAACCCTTAATCCTTCTTTTGATAAGCAATATGAAAATCTTACAGAAAAAGAATATCTGATCGCAGAAGCATTGGAAATACAAAAAAACCTTACCATCAGCGAGGTAATCAAAATCACAGGCCTTCAGAAGGTTTTTCCCCTGATTGGAAACCTGATTGATAAAAAAGTGGTGCTTTTAAAAGAGGAGTTGGAAAATCCTTATCGCAAAAAAATTGAGAAATTCGTTAAACTATCTGCCCGGTGCGAAAAAGAAGAAGAACTCAAAAAAGTCTTTGATGAAGTTGAGCAAAAAGCACCAAAGCAATTGGAAGTATTGGTTGCCTTTATTCGTCTTTCGAAAAGATACGCATCAAATCCGCGCGATGTTAGTGCAAAAGAGATCACATCGTTGGTGAAAAACGGGAGTCCTGCGATAGAATCCCTGGTCAAAAAAGGGGTTTTCGAGATTTATACACAAGCGGTCAGTCGATTTGATCATGTATTAGCGGATGCGGGAAAAATTGAGTTCAATCCTCACCAGGCAAAAGCTTTGCAAGATATAAAAGAACAATGGAAAACCAAAGATCATGTTTTGTTGCATGGGGTTACCTCGAGCGGAAAAACAGAGATTTATATTGAGTTGATCCGTCAGGCATTGGAAAAGGGAGAACAGGTTTTGTATCTTTTACCCGAAATAGCTCTTACCACACAAATAATCAAAAGAATACAACAACATTTTGGCGAAAAAGCAGGTGTATACCATTCAAAATTCAATGAAATGGAGCGCACGGAGGTTTGGAATAACCTGGCAATGGGTGGTGTAGAATCCTTAAAAACCACCATTAAATACCAATTGATTGTTGGACCCCGCTCTGCCCTGTTCCTTCCTTTCAGAAATCTGAAACTAATCATCATTGACGAAGAGCACGAAACTTCATACAAACAACATGATCCGGCGCCGCGGTTTCATGCCCGCGATGCAGCAATCTGGATGGCACAATTGTATCAGGCAAAAGTGCTGCTTGGATCCGCCACACCAGCGGTTGAAACCTCCTTTAACGCCAGGAATGGCAAATACGGATGGGTTGAACTAAAAAAAAGGCATGGTGGCGTTCAAATGCCCGAAATTCTGGTTGCAGATATCAAAAAAGACACCCTGAGAAAGCAGATGAAATCGCACATCTCACCATTGCTTTACAAGCACATGACAGAAGCCCTGGAAAACAAAAAACAGATCATCCTGTTTCAAAACCGCCGCGGTTTTTCACCCCGAATGGAATGCGAAC
>CAZPVB010000205.1:0-6606 GCA_964589855.1 uncultured Bacteroidales bacterium | reverse complement strand
GGCGCCCTGAAAGGGCAACTTACAAACAAAAACGCAAACCACTCAATATCAAAGAAAAACAAATTATAATCATATGAAAAACATCATTACAATCATAAAAAAAGAAACCCTTGATACACTTCGCGATAAGCGAACACTCATGGTTATGGTACTGGTACCACTGCTGGTTTTTCCGCTTATATTTACCATTACAAGCAACATACAATCATCGGTAATGGAGCGCGAACAGGAAAGGACCATTAAAATCGGATTTGTAAGCGAGCCTGCATCTACCCGGCTTCAATCCTTCCTGGAAGAACAATCTGGCATGGAACTGATTTTTATGGATAATAAAGAAGAGTTGCGCGAACTGATCAGAAAAGACAGCTTGCAATACGGACTATTTATCCCATCAGGATTCGAAAAAAACATTCTTGATCAGGAACAAGCGAACCTTTCCCTGTATTTTTCGGGAGCCCGCATTACCGGCAAAGAAAGAATTGACAACCTGCTGGAGCAATACAAAAATGAAGTTGTAAATGAAAGACTGCAGGATGCCGGACTGACACAAACTTTTTTAGAACCTTTTGAAACAGAATCAATCAATGTTGCTACAGGTCAGGAGATGTTCGGAAAACTGGCAGGCGGGTTTCTTCCCTATCTGTTCATCATCTTCTGCTTTACAGGCGCTATGTATCCGGCCATCGATCTTTTTACCGGCGAAAAAGAGCGAAAAACCCTGGAAACACTGCTTACCACTCCGGTTTCACGAATAGAAATACTTACCGGAAAAATGACTGTCATTGCCATCACTGGCCTTATCTCTGCCATGCTTGCCATTCTGGGGCTGTTTATCGGTATGCAAATAACCGCAGGATTACCCGATTTTATCATGTCTGTTGCCATGAGTATCCTTTCTGTCGGATTTGTTTTGTATCTGCTGGTCATGCTCATTCCACTCACCATCTTTTTTGCAGGACTGATGATACCGCTCACCATCTATGCGAAAAGTTTCAAAGAGGCGCAAAGCATACTTACCCCGCTTACCTTTCTGATCATTTTGCCTGCCGCGGTAGGTCTTATTCCCGGTATTGAATACAACCTGGTTACTGCACTTATTCCCGTAGTCAATATTACCCTTGCCACCAAAGAGATTATTGCCGGTACCATTCATATACCTTATTACCTGGTTACTGTATTTTCTCTCATTGGTCTGGCAGCACTATCGGTGTTGTTTTGCGCAAAATGGTTTGGTAAAGAATCTAATATTTTAAGATAACAAGCTATCTATGAACACAAAAGTTCTTGAGGTCAACAATATCAACAAGAAATTCAAAACCGTTCATGCCGTTAAAGATGTTTCTTTTTCTGTTGAACAAGGTGAGATATTTGCATTTCTGGGACCCAACGGGGCCGGTAAAACCACTACGCTCAGGATCCTCATGGATATTATCCATGCCGATTCAGGAACTGTAAGGTGGCATCTTCACAACAACAGTGAGAGTATTCCGGTTCCATCCATGCTGGGTTACCTGCCCGAAGAAAGGGGACTTTATCTTGATCTGCCCGTAATAAAAACGCTGGTGTACCTGGCAAAGATCAGGGGCATGAAAGGATCTGATGCAAAGAAAGAAGCCATAAAATGGTTGGAAAGACTCGATATTGCCGACCGTGCAAAAGAAAAACTACAGGCGCTGAGCAAAGGAAATCAGCAAAAAGTGCAGTTTATCTCCTCCATTTTGCATAAACCAAAATTTGCCGTTCTTGACGAACCATTTTCTGGCTTCGACCCCGTGAACCAGGAATTATTTATTGATATCATTCAGGATCTTAAAAACAAGGGAACCACCATTCTGCTCAGTGCTCACCAGATGCAATTGGTTGAGAGAGTTGCCGACAGAATTTTCCTGATCAATCATGGCAGAGAGATATTTTATGGTAAACTTTCAGATATTTACAACTTGCATGGCAATCAATATACCATAGAAATCACTTTCAACAATGGAGAAATATCACAGATTCCCCAAAAAATTTCAGATGCTGAGAACATCATCAAAGAAAGCAACGACAGGTTGAAAATAATTTTTCAAAAGGACACATCCCTGCAAAAAATCATGACAACACTCTCTGAAATTGATGGCATTATGAATATCAAAACACATAATTCCACCCTGCATGATATTTTCCTGAATCTGGTGAAAAGAGAAAAAGAAACACAAACTGACCTTTTGTAATCATTGAAACAATCATTATGAACACGCTGCAAAAAATACTAACTGTTACCATTTGGGAATATCAAAGGTTTTTCAAAATAAAAAATGAACTCATCGGCATTGTTGTTATGATCGTAATGGCAGCCATTGGATTTTTTGGGACTACTTACCTTATTTCCGGAAACGACGAAAAACAATCTGTAATGGTACATCAGAATTTGGGAAATGCCATAACAGAAAAACTCTCGGAAACATTTGTTGTAACCATTATCAACGAAGATGAAATAGAAAGTAAAACCCTCCAAATTCAGGAGACCAGAGAAGGCGTGTTGATGGAAAGATCTGAAAACGGGTTTCTTGTTACCAGTTGGAAAGAACCCGAGCAACTCGATAAGATAAGGGAAATTCTCAACAATTACGCCTTAGAGAATAACCTGCTTCTTTACGATCTTTCCCGGTCCGATTTCGAACAGATTACCCAAACCGCTCCTTTGGAGACTCAATATCTGAGGGAGGATTCTGAAAGACAAAGAACCACCGTGGCCTTTATTTTTTCAGGATTTTTACTCATGGCGGTTTTTCTCAGTTTTGCCTACCAGTTTACAGGGATTACCGGCGAAAAACAGCAGAAAATAACCGAACAGATTGTCTCCGCCATTAAACCCCAAATGTGGATGGATGGAAAAATTCTGGGTATTACACTCACCGGACTATCCTCTGTGGTCAGCTATACCATAATTGGTATTTTGGGTGGCATCTTATTTTTTCAGTTCACCGGGGCGGGAATCAGCAGTATTCTTCCATACCTTCATCTCCCAACAATTTTGTTGTTCCTGGTTTTTACCCTGGTAGGTATTCTGATGTGGAATTCCTTTTTTGCCGCCATCGCTTCCATCATCACCGATCCGAATAATTCGGGCAAAAGTTCTCTGATGTTCTTACCCATTCTTCTTGCCTTTCTATCTTTTCTGGTTCCCTTAGATCCCAATGGTACCGGGGCGATTTTTCTGAGTTGGTTTCCCCTTACATCTGCATCAGCCATGCCCATGAGGTGGGTTACGGCAGATCTTCCATGGTATGAAGTTACCGGCTCATGGTTGGTATTATCACTAACTTTTTATTTTTTCAGGATACTGGCAGCACGGATATTCAGGGTCTCCATACTTATCAGCGGAAAAGAACCCACGTGGGGTGAGGTATTCGGAATGTTGTTCTCAAAATAAGAAATTATCATACTTTTGTGCTTCAAACATTTAATCCCGCAGATCCATTCCTGTGGAAAACTAAACTGTTGCAGACACTATAAGTAATGTATCTTTACAATCAAAAACAATGGATAATTCTACCCTGAGATCATTTGGCGAATTGCTGACCATCATGAACGAACTGCGCGAAAAATGTCCCTGGGATCGCAAACAAACCCTGGAGAGCCTTCGCCATCTTACCATAGAAGAGACCTACGAACTGGCAGATGCCATCATTGACAACGACCTCGACGAGATTAAAAAAGAACTGGGTGATCTTTTGTTACATATTGTTTTTTATGCCAAAATCGGAGAAGAGAAAGGCGCTTTTAGCATCAAAGATGTAATGGACTCACTCAACGAGAAACTCATCAGGCGCCATCCGCACATTTATGGAGATACCCTGGCAGAAAACGAAGAAAAAGTAAAAGAGAACTGGGAGAAGATCAAACTGAAAGAAGGGCGAAAAAAAAGGGTATTGCAAGGTGTACCCAAAACCCTGCCTGCCCTGGTAAAAGCCTACCGCATACAAGACAAAGCACGTGGCGTAGGTTTTGACTGGGAAAAACCACACCAGGTGTGGGACAAAGTGCAGGAAGAATTGCAGGAACTAAAAGAGGAAGTAGAATCCGGGGCATCCAAACAAAAAATTGAAGAGGAATACGGTGATTTATTATTCGCACTGATTAACTATGCCCGGTTTATTGATGTGAATCCTGAAAACGCTCTGGAACGAACCAATAAAAAATTCATCTCACGATTTGAATACCTGGAATCAAAAACCCTTGCAGCCAATAAAGACATGCAAAAGATGTCGCTTGACGAGATGGATGTTTTCTGGAATGAAGCGAAGAAAAAAGAGCGGGAATGACCCTGATCCTGTTATTCGCTGCCATTAATACCGCTGACAGATTTCGTACAATTGCTCCACATCTTCTTCTCTTTCCATAAAGGGGCAGTATTGCTGCTTTCTGTTTTCATAAAACACTCCGGTAACGCCTTTCATATGGGGATTAAGAGCACATGTCAAAGGCGTTTCGGCACCTTTTTCAGGAGTTTCAAAACCACCATAACCCAGATTGTTGCTCAGTTTTGAACTTACGTTGCCAGGATGCACAACAACAACGCTGATTCCCTTTTTCTTTAGCCTTTCTGCATAGGCTGCTGTCAGCATCCTGTTGGCCTGCTTGCTCTGCCGGTATGCTGTATCATTGTCGTACCTGCGCGATTTGAATTCCAGGTCATCCAGATCGAGATCACCTGCCCAATGACTGGCCACATTCACAATACGGGCATCCTCCACATCTTCCATAAACGGAATAAAACCTTCCATCATCCAGACATATCCCAAAACGTTGGTGGCAAACTGCAATTCGATCCCTTCGTCCGTTTCCTGGCGCTGCCGGGGAGTAACCGCAGCATTGTTGATCAGCACATGAAGCGGACCTTTCCATGCACTGGCAAATGCCTCTATTTCTGCCTTTCGGGAAAGATCGACAGCACTGAAATGAACGTTGTTGTTAGAGGTGGAACGACGAATTTCATGGGCAAGTCGTTCTAATTTACGCGAGTCTCTTCCCACAAGGGTCAGATCATGATCATTTTCGGCCATGCCGCGGGCAATTGCTTCTCCTATTGCCCCATAGGCGCCTGTAACGATTGCTTTTCGTTGTGCCATAACTTTTTCGTTTTACATGATTCTTAAAAAACTAAAGGGTTCATTATCCTCCCAGGCTTTTTCTCTGAAATCCCGGAGATAAATTTTACCGGGCAGATTGATTTTTTCCTATATACTATGAATCCACTCTAAAAAGTCAATTATCCACAGATTACACAGATTTACACAGATGCTAAATACTGATAATCTGTGTGTTTAAAAACAGAAAATGAACACAGATTTGCCGAAAACAAGTTTTCGGAGTGGACTCATAATATTGAATAGAAAATCAAGTTGATATGTTCAATTTTGGATGATTTCACCCCCCCTGATTATCAGAAATTTCATGATTTGCAATGTAAAAAAGACAAAAAAAATCCGCTGCTTTTTACCAGCAGCGGATTTTTTGGAAAAGTGAATGAATATATTTATTTGGCAATACAAGTGGAAGAAAGAAACTGTAGTGAAAGTTGTTCGTTGATTTCCTTTTCCGTTTTGGTGAAATTGTTGAGTATATCGGCGGTTAGCATCTTTTCATTTTCTTCTTTCATTATCTGGTTAAAAACTGCTTCCGTATCTATACTTGCCAATTCTGCGGAAAGAAGATTTTCATCTTTTACAAAGTCACTTATCTCCATTTGTTCGCTTTTTGCGTAAAATTTAACAGGAGAATCAGCAGGTTTCTGAAAATCTTCTTCATCCAGTGTGCTCTCGATATACTTGGGCATGCGAAGGATACGAATGCTCAGATCAATATACTCTTTTACTGTTAAGTGATGACTGGGTATTTCTTCATCGAGTTCACATTCTTGTTTAGATACTACCTCCATAAATCTATCATCTGCTGTTTGCATCATAAAAGATGTGGTTTCTGCTGTTGCGATGGTGATTGAGAAGAAAATGATTGCTGCTGTGAAGATGTTTGCCAAAGTTTTCATGATGTTATTTTTTTAGTGTTTCTGAATTACGTTTTAAAATTAATTGTTCTGATCAACAATCTTCATTTTCTGTGCCAAAACCTATATTCAATTGTTTTTGTGATACTTACAACTCTTACCCATCAAATTAATCAACCGTTTATAATTTACAGGTGTACGATATGGCTCATACACTGTACGGAAGTGGACAGGCTTGTCTTCGCCTTATTGTCTGTTTTGGCGCATTGTTAACGGACAGATGGTTGGCGGAATAAGCCCAAGGGATAGTATTACGTTGGGGGTCATGTCCTCCCTAAAAGTTGAAGGGTTATTGAATAGAAAATCCAATGGATTTCCAGGTGGAAAATTGATTTTTATTTGTCGTGGGGTCTTTTATATAAAAACTGTAACTTTATAGGACCAAAGGAAGAGATACCACCCGAAAAATAATGGCATACCAATGACAGAAAACACAAACCTTTTAAAGCAAATCCTTGAAGAAAAGAAACTGAGCAGGGAAAAAGAACGGGTTAAGTTACTAAATACCACCATTGACGTTGTTCAAAGGGTGGCGCCACAATATTCCGTTTCATCTG
>CAZPVB010000204.1:0-6609 GCA_964589855.1 uncultured Bacteroidales bacterium | reverse complement strand
GGCAATTGTCTCCAACAATGGTGAAATGTTTGGCGAAGAATATACCCTGGTGGCCGTAGCCGATTATGTTTTGCAGCAAAAACCCGGTAATACCGTAAGTAATCTATCCTCAACCCAGGCACTTAAAGATATCACACTCAAACGCGGCGCAGAGTATCACAGCTCAGCCGTAGGAGAGATCAATGTGGTAAAAAAAATGAAAGAGGTGAATGCAATTATTGGAGGCGAAGGGAATGGTGGCGTAATCTATCCCGAAATTCATTATGGCAGGGATGCACTTACAGGAATTGCACTTTTTTTGACCTATCTGGCCAAGTCGAAACTTTCATGTGTAGCCATGAAAAAGAATTTGCCAGACTACAATATTTCTAAGCACAAGATTGAATTATCTCAAGGCATTGACCTTAATGACATACTTGAAAAAATATCCCTTCAATACAAAAAGCAAACCATTGACAAAACCGATGGAGTGAAGATATACTTTGGAAATGAATGGGTGCATTTGAGAAAATCCAATACAGAGCCAATCATTAGAATTTATGCCGAAAGTGATAGCAATGTGAAATCGGAAAACCTGGCACGCAAGATCATGAATGACATTAGTGAACTGATCAGATAGGATAATTGTCTGCACCATTGGGAATATCAGAATTGTTTCGTATTCTTTTTGTCATAATATCTTTTTGTTAAAGATTAAACAGACAGTCAGTAACATAGTTTCTGTCTGTAACATCCGGTTTCTGCGTTACACTTGTTTTGTAAGCATACCTTTTCATGCGGAAACGAATTTTTTTTCACTACTACCGCGCAAGGTCTGAATCCCATCATTATGGATGATGCACTTCACTTCATTTACAAGCTCCCGATAATCTCTTCACTGTTTTTTTTCTCCTCAACATGAATCTTTACAGGTTCTTAGCATGTTTCATTGTAACAAAACAAACAATTGTTGAAAAAAAACTATATTTGTTGATAACCAAATATCATCATTGATAGACAATTAAAGAAATAATTCCTTAATTTTGCACAGGATCGGAATCTGCAATGTATTGTAGCACCGACAAACTATGTTTTTACCTCTTTATTATTGTTTCATGTTTAAAACTATCAAAAATGAAAAAACACAATTTTAGTGCTGGCCCCTCTATCCTTGCGGGCGAAGTTATTGAAAATACCGCCAAAGCGGTTCTGGATCTTAACGGAAGTGGATTGTCGGTAATGGAAATTTCGCACAGGGGTAAAGATTTTCAGGCTGTAATGGACGAAACAGTAGCCCTGGTCAAAGAGCTTCTCGATATTCCAGAAGGTTATCAGGTATTATTTATGGGAGGAGGGGCAAGTATGCAATTTGCAATGGTTCCTTACAACCTGCTACAAAAAAAAGCTGCTTATCTTGAAACCGGTACATGGGCCAAAAAAGCCATCAAAGAAGCGAAAATATTTGGGGATGTAGAAGTGATTGCCTCCTCGTCAGATAAAAATTTCAATTACATTCCAAAAGGTTATCAGATTCCTGCTGATGCCGATTATTTCCATATTACAACCAACAATACCATTTTTGGGGTAGAAATAAAAGAGGATATTGATTCTCCCGTTCCTCTTGTTGCAGATATGTCTTCAGATATTTTCAGCCGACCTGTTGATATTTCGAAATATGCCATTATTTATGCTGGTGCGCAAAAAAATCTGGGCCCCGCCGGTGTAACATTGGTGATTGTTCGCGAAGATATTTTGGGCAAAGTGGATCGTCCTATCCCCAGCATGCTAAGTTATCAAACACATATAGATAATGGGTCTATGTTTAACACACCCCCTTGTTTGCCCATTTATACCTGTATGGAAACGCTCCGCTGGTTGAAAAAACTGGGAGGAGTTTCGAAAATACAGGAACTCAACGAAGCAAAAGCACACCTTCTTTATGATGAGATTGACAGAAATGAACTCTTTAAAGGTACTGCCGAAAAAGACTCAAGATCTGTGATGAATGTTTGTTTTGTGATGAACGAAAAGTATAAAGACTTTGAACCTGAATTTTTATCATTTGCCTCTTCTCTCGGTATGGTTGGATTGAAAGGTCACCGTTCAGTGGGTGGTTTCCGTGCCTCAATTTATAATGCAATGGCAATTGATAGTGTAAAAGCACTGGTAGAGGCCATGCAAGAGTTTGAGAAAAAATATAAATAAACAGTGTTAGCATGAAAATTCGTTTTTTTTTCCATCGATTGTTTACAAAGCGTCATGTGCAAGTTTTTCGATTCTGAAAAACTGAATTCCTGGATTCAAATCCGGATGATTGTTTTGAAGATGGACCTGGCACAGCAATTGACCTGTTCTTGCGAGCATTAAACTAGAAGGGACACAGGTTTTCTTTCCAACACTGATCCCCCGTATACAATATGCAATCAAAATATTTGATTGGCAAGAATGTGTCGCTATTTTATGGAAAAGAAAAGATTGCAGAACACAAAAAAGGTATTATAAAAAACAAAAAGTAAACATATGAAAAAAGTACTGATTGCCACTGAAAAACCCTTTGCCCCTGTTGCCGTAGCAGGTATTAAGAAAGTTTTTGATGAAGCGGGCTATCAAACAGTTTTGCTGGAGAAGTATGCAGATACCTCTGAATTAATGACAGCAGTAGCTGATGCCGATGCTTTGATAATCAGGAGCGACAAAGCCACTGCTACCGTATTGGATGCAGCCAAAAACCTGAAGATCGTGGTAAGGGCAGGTGCAGGTTATGATAATATTGATATGGAAGCATGCACCCAAAAAGGAATTGTTGCCATGAATACACCGGGGCAGAACTCTAATGCAGTAGCCGAATTGGCTTTTGGAATGATGCTCTATAAGGCAAGAAATAGATTTGATGGAACCTCAGGAAGCGAACTACGAGGCAAAAAAATCGGAATACATGCATATGGCAATGTTGGCAGGTATATTGCCACCATCGCCAAAGGATTTGGCATGGACGTTTATGCCTTTGATCCGTTTCTGGAAAAACAAATCATCCTGAAAGATGGAGTTACACCTGTTGATTCTGTGGAGGAACTTTATGCCCGCTGTCAGTATATCTCCCTTCACATTCCTGCCAACGAGAAAACCAAAGAATCGATTAATGAAAAGTTGTTACTTTCTATGCCCAAGGGTGCTACCCTTGTAAATACGGCAAGAAAAGAAGTGATTTGCGAAAAATGTCTGCTTAAAGTAATGGAGGAGAGAGCCGATTTTGTCTATCTTTCAGATCTGGCACCTGATTGTAAGAATGAATTGCTTGAAAAATATCCCGGTCGTGTGGTGTTTACAGCAAAAAAGATGGGGGCACAAACCTCTGAAGCAAATATTAATGCCGGATTGGCTGCAGCAACTCAAATCGTTGGGTTCTTTGAAAACAACGACAAAACCTTTCAGGTGAACGCCTGAAAAAATATGATATTTCAAAACACACCCTTATAATCTTCGAATAAGTTTTTATTTGTATTACTTCAAAACACACACTCATTTATGGCAATTTTTAAACCCTTTAAGGGGTTCAGACCCCCTAAGGATATCGCCAAACTATTGGCCTCGCGTCCTTACGATGTGATAAATTCTGAAGAAGCACGCCTGGAAGTAAAGGACAACCCTCATAGTTTTCTGCGGGTTGTAAAACCTGAGGTGGAGCTTGATCCTGAAATGGATATTTATCATCCGCAGGTTTACCAAAAGGCAAAGGAGAATTTGCAAAAGTTTATCAGCCAGGGTTGGCTGAAGCAGGATCATTCAAAGAACTTTTACATATATGCCCAATCCTGGCGTGGTAATAAACAATTTGGTATTGTTGGATGTGCAGGTGTACAGGATTATATCGATGGCGTAATCAAAAAGCACGAACTAACCAGACCCGATAAGGAAGAGGACCGGATGAAGCATGTCAGGGTTACAAATGCCAACGCCGAGCCGGTCTTTTTTTCTTACCATGCAGTAAAGGAAATTGATCTGCTGGTGGAGCAGATTGTATCTGATCCTCCGGAGTATGATTTTGCTGCCGACGATGGTGTAGAACATCAATTCTGGGTCATTGATTCGGAGCAAATCGTACAAAAACTGGAAGATCTTTTTCAAAGAGTGCCCGCTTTTTATGTCGCAGATGGCCATCACCGCACGGCTGCTGCAGCCTTGGTGGGCAATGAAAAAAAGAATCAAAACCCTGATCATTCAGCTGACGAGGAGTATAATTTCTTTATGGCTGTGCTTTTTCCTCATGATCAACTTACCATTATTGACTATAACAGGGTGGTAAAAGATCTGAACGGACTTACATCAGAAGAATTTCTTTCAAAACTGAAACAGGTTTTTGTGGTGGAAGAACAAGGAACGAAACAATATAAACCTGCCCAACTTCACGAATTTTCCATGTATCTGGATGGTAAATGGTACAAACTTACTGCCCGTCCGCAAACTTACAATAATGCTGATCCTATTGGTGTATTGGATGTTACGGTTCTGTCCAAAAATGTTTTGGATGAGATTCTTGGCATCAAAAACCTGCGAACAGATAAAAGAATTGATTTTGTGGGAGGCATCAGAGGTTTAGGTGAACTTGAAAAAAGAGTTGACAGTGGTGAAATGCGGGTTGCATTTGCTCTTTACCCGGTTTCCATGGATCAATTGATCAATATTGCAGACAGCGGGAATATAATGCCACCCAAAACTACATGGTTTGAACCAAAATTAAGAAGTGGGCTTGTAGTCCATTCGCTTGATCTTTAATTTTTTAAAATGCAAAACCAATCTCTTCAAACTGAGATCATTTCTATTGGCGATGAATTACTTATCGGACAGGTTGTAAATACCAACTCTTCATGGCTGGCAGAAACGCTCAACCTGGCTGGTATGGATGTCAGGCAAATTACAGCAGTGGCAGACGAACGTGATGAAATACTCAGAGCTCTTCAGGAGGCTGAAAACCGCGCGGATGTAATTTTAATGACCGGAGGACTGGGGCCCACCAAAGATGATATTACCAAAACTGTATTGTGTGATTTTTTTGACGACCATTTGTTGATGAATCAAGGGGTCTTGGATAATGTACGTAGTTTCTTCCAAAGAAAAGGGGTTGATCTTACCAAATTGAATGAGGATCAGGCATTGGTGCCTTCAAAAGCTGTTGTCCTGGATAATCCTGTAGGAACTGCCCCCGGTTTACTTTTCAGGAAAAAAAATAAAGTATATGTTGCCATGCCCGGGGTGCCTTATGAGATGAAGTATCTTACAGAAAAATATGTAGTTCCTCAACTGCTGACACTCAACCAAGGACAGGTTATCGTTCATAAAACTGTTCTTACGCAGGGGTTGGGTGAGTCTTTTCTGGCTGAAAAAATTGATCCCTGGGTGAAGAACCTTCCTGGCAATATAAAACTTGCCTATTTGCCCTCGCCTGGTATTGTAAGGCTAAGACTAACTGCTCACGGAGATGATCTTCACCAAATGGAAGCATTGCTGAAAAGCAAGGTGGAAGAACTGAAAAAACTTATACCCTGGTATTTCTGGGGTATGGATAAAGAGAAACTGGAGGAGGTAACCGGAAAATTGCTAAAAAAAGCAAAAGCAACATTGGTAACAGCAGAGAGTTGTACGGGTGGATATATTGCGCACCGCATTACCGGTGTTCCGGGTAGTTCAGATTATTTTCATGGCTCGGTAGTGGCATATTCCAACAAGGTAAAAAGTGAAATACTTGATGTAAAGGAGGAAACACTCAACAAATTTGGAGCGGTGAGTAAGCAGGTGGCTGAGCAAATGGCTTCTGGTGCAAAAAAAATGCTTCATGCCACGTATGCCATAGCAACTACTGGTATTGCCGGACCCGGAGGAGGAACAGATGAAAAACCTGTGGGTACTGTGTGGATATCGATTGATGGACCCAATGGTATTGAAAGTAAAAAATTTACTTTTGGTGATCAACGAGACCGGAACATTATCAGAACAGGCAATGCTGCCCTGGGAATGCTGCGAAATTACCTAATCAAATACACCCCCGATCTTCCATAGAGTATTATACTTGTCAACCCATCACAATCCCGCACCATTTTTTCTGCCAATAAAAAAAGGGCAGGATTTTCATCCTGCCCTCAAACCTGAGTTAGTATTACTACTTACTCACAACCACTATCTTACTACATTTATTTTTCGTGTTATTACTTCATTTTGATTTCTGATATTCAAAATGTAAGTACCTTGAGAGAGATCAGATACATCAATATTTACGTTATCGGAGGCATTGTCATGATCAATGCTAAAAACTTTTACTCCGGCAATATTGAAGATCTCGATTACAACGTTTTCTGCTGATTGCATCTCAAAAGTGAGATTCATATTATCTCTCACAGGATTGGGAAAAACATTTAGGTTTGCTGTTTGACCAGCAAGTGATTCTACATTGGTATCAAAAATAAGTACCGCATCGATTACATGCACCACGCCGTTTTCCGCTTCTAAATCGGCAAGGATAACCTGTGCATCGTTGATGAAAACACCGTCGTCGTTAATGGTCACGGTAATGTCCTGTCCAAGAACAGTTTCGATTACTTGTCCGTCGGTGAGATCAGTAGAGAGTGACTGACCAGC
>CAZPVB010000203.1:0-6654 GCA_964589855.1 uncultured Bacteroidales bacterium | reverse complement strand
TCTACGAACCCATTGAATTTATACTGGAACATCTGTCGGATAAACTGGAATTCAGTCCTGTTGATGAAAAGGTGAGTGTTTTTGCTGTATGCAGTGCCAAAAAAATGGGACTGGAAGATGACATGATACGATTGGCAAAAAAATGCTCTGCCCGGGTGGTGAACATTGAAGCCAATTGTTGCGGTTTTGCCGGAGACAAAGGTTTTACAACGCCAGAGCTAAATGCCCATGGACTGAGATCGGCGAAGGAACAAACCAAAGATTGCGTAGCAGGTTATTCCACGAGCCGCACGTGCGAAAACGGATTAAGTCTTCACACCGAAAAATCTTTTCAGTCCATCATTTATCTGGTGGATAAGGTTACAAAAAAGCGACAAACGAAAAGAAGGTCAGAGAGCACAACGGTCTAATCAACAGTCATTTCGCCCCTGAGCGGAAGTTGCAGGTATTTTCTCACCCTGTCGGGCGAGTATTCATTGCCATGCAGATACATAAGTTTGGCAATGGCCGCCTCCAGCGTAATATCATACCCCCCTATAACCCCGATCTTTTTCAAACCATTGCTGGTTTCATATTTTCCCATATTTACGGCACCGCCTCTGCACTGGGTTACGTTAAAAACGATCAAACCTCTATGAATTACCCTTTCCAGCGAATCCATAAACCAGGAAGCGGTAGGAGCATTGCCCGAACCAAAGGTTTGCAGAATAACCGATTTGATTCCTTTCACATTTAAAACAGCATTGACTACCTCCTCTCTTATTCCGGGGAATACAGGCAATATTGCAACCCTGGGGTCAAACCGTGTGAAGATACGAAATTCCTGGTAGCTGGATTCGTGTATCACAACACGATTGTACTTAATATCTACCCCTGCCTTGGCCAAAGCCGGATAGTTAACAGAACGGAAGGCTTCAAAATGCTCTGCATTGTATTTATGTGTGCGGTTTCCCCTGAACAAGTGATCTTCAAAATAAATACATACCTCAGGCACCATTGCAGATCCATCATGTTTGGCAGCAGCGATCTCCAATGCGGTAATAAAATTCTCTTTCCCATCTGTTCTGATCCGCCCGATGGGAAGTTGGCTACCGGTAAGAATAACAGGTTTGGAAAGATTTTCGAGCATAAAACTCAGTGCAGATGCTGTATAAGCCATTGTATCGGTACCGTGAAGAATCACAAATCCATCATAGACTTCATAATTTACTTCAATAATTTTTGCCAGTTTCACCCATACCTGGGGATGCATATCAGATGAATCAATAACCGGGTCAAAAGAAATACTTTCTATCAAAAAATCAAACCTTTTGATCTCTGGAATTTGCCTGGCAAGATGATTAAAATCAAAAGGGTTCAGTGACCCATCGGAACTTTCAACCATTCCAATGGTACCTCCGGTATAAATCACCAATATTTTGGATTGCTGTTCTTTTTTCACTATGAATCGGTCGTTTTAAATAATCGGGAAGCATTTAGGGTGGTAATTTTGGCAATGGCTTCCACAGGCAAATTTTTCAATTCTGCAACTTTTTCAGCAATAACAGCAAGATAGGATGGTTGATTTCTTTTCCCTCTGTAGGGTACAGGTGCCAGGTAGGGAGCATCGGTTTCGAGAATCAAATGCTCAGGTTCCATTGCTTCCACCACTTTTGCCATCTGACTGTTTTTAAATGTGACCACTCCGCCAATGCCCAGCATAAAACCAAATTCGGTAAACCATTCTGCCTGATTTACATCACCGGGGAAGCAATGCATAACACCTTTTAAACCAGAGCCGCGGTATTCTTCCAGAACATTACTGACCTCGGTGGTTGAATTACGGGAATGGATAACCAGTGGCAAATCATTTTCCAACGCCCAGCTTATTTGTATTTTGAGTGATTTTATCTGTTGTTTGAAAAACGTTTTATCCCAGTAAAGGTCAATGCCCGTTTCTCCAATGGCAACAAATTTCTCTTTTTCCAGCAAGGTTTTCATTTCTTCGAGCACCTCTTCAAAGTTTTCTTTCACCGAGGTGGGATGCAATCCAAGCATAGGAAAACAAGTGTCTGGGTAGGATTTGGCAACCTCCATCATTTTTGGAAAGGTTTCCATGTCAACATTAGGCAAATACATTTTCTTTACACCTGTAGCGATTGCCGCTGATACCATCTCCTGACGGTCATTCTCAAATTCGGGCAAATACAGGTGGTTGTGCGAATCAACAAGTTCCATCATATCAGAATTTTTTGGCGACCTCTTCCATCATCACACCGGTGATCTTTTTCAGGTCGTAGGTATTTTTCAAGCCCCAATCCTTTTGTGCCACACTGTCGTCAATACTTTGTGGCCAGGAAGCAGCAATATCATTTCTAAAATCGGGACGATAAGCAATCTTGAAATCGGGCATTTTCTTTTTGATCTCTGCTACCAGCTCTTTCGGAGCAAAGCTTACCCCGGCCATATTGTAGCTCGACCTCACGGAGATTCTTTCTTCAGGCGCTTCCATCACATTGATGGTTGCCTTAATAGCATCATCCATAAATTGCATGGGCAGATAGGTGTCTTCATCCAGGAAGCATTCATATTCGTGATTTCTGATGGCTTCATAAAAGATCTCAACGGCATAATCGGTCGTACCCCCTCCGGCTTCTGTTTTATGGCTGATCAGTCCGGGATACCGCAAACTTCTTATGTCTATTCCATATCTTTTATGATAGTATTCCAACCATCTTTCGCCTGCCAGTTTGCTGATACCATATACGGTATTGGGTTCCATAACCGTAAACTGGGGCGTATTCACGCGGGGAGTAGTAGGCCCAAAAACCGCGATAGAGCTTGGCCAGAAGATCTTTTTCAGTTCCAGCTCGCGCGAGAGTTCGAGTACATTGAGCAGGCTTTCCATGTTGATATGCCAGCTGGCGATGGGTTTTTTTTCCGCATTACCAGACAGAATGGCTGCCAGGTGGTATATCTGCGTGATCTTATTGCGGCTTACCGTGCCAAAAAGTCGATGTGTATCCAGTACATCAAGGATTTCAAAAGGACCGCCCTCGGTAATTTCCTTATCGGCAGGTTTGATATCGGTAGCCACTACATTGGCATTCCCGTAAATTTTTCGCAGCTCCAGCGTCAGTTCCGACCCGATCTGTCCTGCGCAACCAATTACAAGTATTCTTTCCATAGTGCTTTTTTAAAAGATTTTAAGGTAGCACAAAGGTAGAAACTTTTCCAAAAAGCGATAAGGATAATCAGGAATTATCGTAAGCCCATTTTAGCCAAATGGCACCCCATGTAAAGCCACCGCCAAAGGCCGCCAGTATTACATTATCTCCCTTTTTGAGTTTATTCTCCCATTCCCAGAGGCACAGCGGAATGGTTGCATTGGTGGTGTTTCCATATCTTTGGATGTTTACCATCACTTTTTCCATGGGTACTCCGGTGCGCCTCGAAATGGCTTCAATGATCCTCATATTTGCCTGATGAGGCACCAGCCATGCTATATCTTCGGGTTTTATATGATTGCGTTCAATAACCTTCATGGCAACATCCGACATATTTCTTACGGCAAATTTATACACTGCCTGACCTTCCTGATAAACGAAATGCTCGCGGGCATCAATATTTTCATGTGTTGGAGGATATGCTGAGCCACCTGCTTTCATATGCAAGTGCACATGACCACATCCATCTGACTGGAATTCATGATCCATGATGCCAAATTCTTCGGTAGTAGGTTCGAGCAAAACAGCTGCTGCACCATCGCCAAATATTACGCATGTTTGTCTGTCGGTATAATCTACGATCGAAGACATTTTATCGGCACCCACGACGACAACTTTTTTGTATCTTCCCGATTCCACAAAATTGGCTGCAGTAACCAGGGTATAAATGAAACCGGAGCAGGCAGCGTTGGTATCAAAATGAAAAGCATTTTTTATACCTACCAGATGGGCGATGAGGTTGGCGGTAGCCGGGAATTTCATATCAGGGGTTACAGTTGCGCATACCAACATATCTACTTCGTCAGGAGAGATGCCCCTTTTCTTAAGTAACTGCTTTACTGCTTTGGCAGCCATAACAGATGTTCCTTTTCCTTCCCCTTTGAGTATTCGCCGTTCCTTAATACCCGTTCGTGTTGATATCCATTCGTCAGAGGTATCAACCATTGTTTCCAGTTCGGCATTGGTGAGTATGTAATCAGGAACATACCCCTGAATTGCTGTTACAGCAGCCCTGATTTTCGTCATAACAAAATTGGATTAATGCTTTATTAGTAATAATCGCCCTGTCAGAGATTATCAGGCATTCCCTGATGTCTGTCGTCGCTTAGGGCAAATGAAATTTTTCCTGCTATATTGGCTTCAAAAACTTCTTTTGAGAGCAATAACATATTTTTTATGGCCACATCGTTAGATATTCCATGTCCTATAATTACCGTTCCATTCACACCTAAGATGGGTGTTCCGCCATAATTTTCATAATTCATACGATCAAAAAAAGGATCAGAAAATCCTCTTTTTTGCAGCATATGGTATAATTTTTCCGCCTGTTTGATCACAATATTACCGGTAAAACCGTCGCATACAATCACATCTGCTTTATCATTGAAAAGATCGCGTGATTCTATATTTCCAATGAAATTAAAATCGGGGGTGTCTTTCATGATCCGGTAAGCGGATTGGGTAAGCAAATTTCCTTTTTCTTCTTCAGTGCCAATATTGAGCAACCCCACCTTTGGATTGTCAATTCCGTATACGTACTTGGCATAAACGGAACCCAGGATGCCGAACTGATGCATTACATCGGGTTTGCTGTCGGGATTGGTTCCTACATCAATAAGCACCCCGATACTACCATTTTCTTTGGGTAAAACAGAAGTAGTAGCCGGGCGTATAATACCTTGTACCACATTAACGCTGTAAATGGCGCCTACAAGCATAGCACCTGTATTACCGGCACTGGCAAAAGAGTCTATTTTATTTTTTTTGAGATATTGAAAGCCCCTGGCAATTCCTGAATCGGTTTTTTGGGTTATGGCACGAGTAGGTTGTTCTCCCATACCAATTACTTGAGTTGTGTTTATGATCTCAATCCCCTCTGATGAAACATTTAAAGCACCGAGATGCTCTTTGATTGCAGTTTCGGGCCCAAACATAACAATTGTATCTGTGTCAGGCAAGATTTTCCGGGCAAGAACAGCACCTTTAATAATACTCCCGGGTGCATAATCACCACCCATAACGTCTAATCCAATGTTCATTTTCCTTGCGTTTTAATGTTACATATGGGCATCAAACTTCATGTTTATTATTACGAGGGTGCTTTTTTTCCGATTCACAAAACTACTGAATAAATGTTATCACCTGCCATAAATTTAGATTTGTTAATCTTTTAGGTTTACTTTAGGGAGACAACCATAAGAAAAAGAAGAAACATCACAACACCAAAACATCCAAATAAAATTCAAACGATGGAGTGCATGAATTTTACCCGGATGCTAAAGGCTTATAAATATGATTGAATTACCAATTGATCCACAGGTGAACAAACAATTTTAGTTTATTCATTTAAAATGGATTAAACTGCAGCGGCTTTTTCAATGGCCATTTGGCCTCTGTAAAAACCACACTCCGGGCAAACCCGGTGCATCAGTTTGTATGATCCACAGTTTGAACACTTGGTTAGCGATGGTTCGGTCGCTTTATAGTGTGTACGCCTTTTATCACGGCGGGTTTTAGAAATCTTGCTCTTTGGATGTGCCATAACTTTTTATATAATAAGTATTCGGAATTAGTTAAACTTTAATTTTTTCAAAGCATCCCATCTTGCGTCAGTGGGCTTATCTTTTGAGTTGGTTTTTCTGTTTCCAGAAGCGTCAACCATGTATTTATCAAGTTCTTTTAAAACTTCCGGGTCGCATTGCCCCTTGTTGTCGCCCTCTTCTCCATGAACCCTTTTAACGGGCAAATGAAGCATGGCAAACTCATAAAAATACTGAGATACATTGATATGACTTTCTGTTTGTGGAATAATGAGCACCTCATCGGTTTGTTCTTCAAATTTATCACCAAACTTTACGTACAACATTTGATGAACATCAAGAGGTTGCCAAAATTTCTCCAAACATCTGTCGCACCTGAGTTCTACATCACCATGAATAAAAAACTCCAGATCGAACATGTTGTTTTTTTTATGCATGACCATTGTGCCTGCTGCATTTGATCTGACGATCTCTGAGCCTTCAAAACACGCAAAAAAATCATCATTTAAATCAAACTCAAAGGTGTGTTTACCGTGGGAAAGCCCTACAAATGCTATCTCAAAAGAATCTAAAACTTTCAAAGTACTCAATTTTTATAAAGGGTGCAAAGATACAAACTATCATTAAAAATAAAAAATTTATTATCAAATCCGTTTATCTTTTCCTAATCGGTCAGGAAAAACATCATAATAATCTAATATAAAGCGAATTAACCTTTCAACATATCTGGCATGTCAATTCTTTTTGCAAGTTTATTTAGTGCTTGCAAGAAAACGCCGGTTGCTGCGTTATGCTCGCCTTCAAAACAGTCAATTACGAAAAGTAAATTCCTGTTTTTCAGTCATAGCAAGCCTTGCACTTGTCGCTTTCTTATCAAGCACATGCAAAAATAATGAGTTTTCTTGCTG
>CAZPVB010000202.1:0-6658 GCA_964589855.1 uncultured Bacteroidales bacterium | reverse complement strand
AACAGATGAAAACACTGATATGGAACTATTCGGATCCGGAAATTATTTCTTTGCTACTTCACTCGTGATCATTGGTGTTGTATTCATTTTTGCCTTGTTCAGGGTGTTCAGATACCTTCTTCAGTATTTCCGTCTTCCCCGAAATTTTGTAGAGTTGATTGGAAAATATTTGCCTGCTGCTGAACTAACGGTATGGTTGCTGTTTCTTACCTGGAGCGTACATTTTTTCTACTCCAAAAGGTTGCTTATCACATTTATACCTTTGCTGATTCTATCATCGCTGATACTGTATCTTATTTGGTATGCCCTGAGAGATATTACTGCAGGCATTGTTTTTAAAACTTCCGGCAGATTCCAGATCAATGATACGATTTCTTTGGGTAATGTAAAGGGAAAGATTATTGAAATGGGACAAAGAAATCTTATCATTGAAAACTTCTCGGGGCAAATCATCAGCCTGCCTTATACAAAAGTAGATGGAAATATGATCACCAAATCATCACCTTCACAAAGTTTATTAAGTCACAATTTCTTGTTTCAACTTACCATTCAGGAAGAGAAAGATGTTTTTGAACTGATCCAAAATTTACAGGCAGATGTATTATTATTGCCCTGGTCTTCACAGAAAAAAGAACCTATCATAAGGATTCATGAGGAAATGGATGGAAAAGTGATCCTGGCCATCACAATTTATTGTCTGGAGGAAATCAATTTTAAAAAAACTGAGAACTTTCTTACCAATGCTTATCATGGGAAAGTATTAAAGGTTTCTTAAGAAAATTATAAACCTGTAGCATTGTCAAGTAACCTTCCCTTCTTCAAAGAAACGCAAAATTTTATCGTTTGTAACCAAATTAAACTACCTCCATAAATCTGTAATCCCTGGTTTATTCAGGCAGCAGGTATGTGAAATTCGGGTTTTACAGCTGACACTATTCAACAGTTTGTTTGTTTTGATCTTATTGAAGTGTAGAATATATGCACCATATGAGTATGAGAGTGAGATGCGTGTAATTTGTAATAAGCACAAATCCAGTTTTTTATGAGTTATTTTTTTCTAATGCTGATGCAAAAAGATGTTTTGGCTTACATTTTGATAATAAAACGATAAACCGTCGAAAAATATTAAGGATCGAATACACGTTATTATAAGAACTCTGTTGAATCTGAAATACAAACTAAATATACAAGACTGATCTTTCAAATCATAAGGAGAAAAGACACTAATGAGGTAAAAAAGACTTATGGAAGAAACTTTTGAAATAAAGGTTCAGTTTTGATCACATATTTTTCTTTTTCGGCTGTTTCAGGGAGTACTCCGAAATTCAAATTAATTTTTTAAAACGATTTTATTATGGAGGAAAAGCAATCAAATTCCTATGATAGCAGCAAAGTAAAAAATACAGGAGAACCTCTTGAGATTTTATCATCTTTTGCTTCTGATCTTTTGATCATGAATAATTCCGAAGATATTTTTGAATTTACTGCCAAACAACTTCAACATATTATTCCTGATTCCATTATCATTGTAAATACATATAATCCTGAAGATGAATCTCTTTCTGTTTACACCATCAAAGGAATTCATCCCTTTATTACAAAAATAACCAGTCTTTTAGGTTATAATCCCGTATTGAGTAAATTCAAAGCCCGTAATATCCAGGATAACCTTCTCAGGCAACCCAACAACACCTTGTATGAGATAAAAGGTGGTTTACCTGAATTGACCTTCGGGAAAATTACCTCAGCACAGGAAAGACGAATGCAAAAAATTCTCAAAATTAACAGCATTTATAGCACGGGACTTGTTTTTGGCGATCAAATATTTGGCAGTGTAGCTATTCTTCATAAAGGAAAAAAACTAACAAATAAGCAGTTGGCAGAGAGTATTATACGGTTGTCATCCAATGCAATGTACCGGATAAAAGCCCAGCAAGCGTTTTTAAAGTCGCAACAAAAGCTACAAAACATTATCGATAAAATAGATGAAGGTGTTTTGCATATCACACAAGGAGGAAATATAGTATATGCCAATAAAAATACCTGCGATCTGGTGGCGTATTCCCTGGATGAGCTCAAACAGATGACAGTATATGATTTTGTGCACGATAAAGAAAGTTTAAAAACCTTGTCAAATCGAATATGGCAACAATCTGCCGAAGTTCGAAATGATTTTCAGGTAAAGGTTTCTACCCGCACGGGAAAATCAAAGTGGTTGCGTGTTAAAGGCAATAAACTCACTGATGATGGAGGTGTTGAAAATGGTTACCTGGCAATACTCTCAGATTTGTCTGAAATTCAAAAGCACGAAGCCATCCAAAAGGAACTGGATATCGTGAAAGGCACAGCAAGTGTAAAAGAGCAATTTCTCAGCAATATCGGTCATGAAATGATTACTCCGCTGAATGGGATTTCTGGTTTGGTTGAGGTTCTTTTGGAGAGCGATCTTTCTGATGAGAATAAAGAAATTGCGTCTATCATTCACGATTCTTCCAGGCAATTGCATCGAATTATTGATGAGATTCTTCAATTTACCAGGATAGAAAAAGGTTTTCTGAAGTTTGAACCCCGTCCTTTTGATCTTTACTCATTGTTGGATCAAAACTATCAACTTTTTTCAGCATCTGCCAAACAAAAAAATATTGAATTGCGGTTAGATTATCAGGGCAGGAAAGATGTTTATTTGGTGGGTGATGATGTGAAAATCAATCAGGTTTTGTCAAATCTTCTGGGCAATGCGATCAAATTCACACCTCAAAATGGGAAGATAAAATTTACGGCTAAACTAACAGAACAGTCACAAGACAAAGTATATTTACGATTTGATATTGATGACAATGGAGTTGGAGTTGATCCCCGAAAGCAGCAATCTATTTTTGAGGATTTTGAAATGGGTGATGGTTCCATGACCCGAGAACACGATGGTTTGGGTCTGGGTTTGAGCATTAGCAGAAAACTGATTCAGATCATGATGGGTAATATTTCTTATGCAGAGAAGGATGAACCGGGTGCTCATTTTTGGTTTGAAGTGCCGGTGTTTTTATTCCGATCGAATAAAAAGAAATTGGAAAATAAGGGATGTAAAGAAACCCCTGGTCAGAACATGTCGGTTATGGTGTTTGAAAACAAACCCATACAACAAAAGATCATGGAAGTTATCTTACAAAAAAACAGTTTAAAGAGTTATTTTATAGAGCGCATGGGTGATCTGGATACAAAATATCCCAAAGATAATGAGTTGATGTTTGTTCTTTTTCATCCGCGCTTTCCGGGACTTGATCTGAGGAAGATCAGAGACTTTATCACGAAGAAACACGATAAACCGGTTCCCTTGATAGCAGCGGATGAAAAGGACATATGTGTTGATTTTATTAAAGAACAAATGCACCTGGTAGACGATTTCTTTCCACCCCCATATAGTTCAGAATATTTACGCTATCTTATCGACAAATATGACATTGCTTGTGATGTGGTTTAATGATTGCCGGCAAATAATGTCAGTTTCCTTTTTATGCCTGTTTGGAAAACATTCATTTACAGCAGAAAACTCGCTGGTTTTTCAAACGGAGCAAATCTTAAATCCAGATTGGTATCAATCCAGCACCTGACATTAAAAAACGGGCCTTGCCAATACTATTGATACACACGCGGATGATCAGATTTCATGGCATGGACAAAAATACAAAACCGGAGTTTTGGCGAGCTCCCCCGTAAGAAAAGAATGGGGCAGGCATCTGACCGAATTAATCAAATTATAAACAGGTGAAAGATAATACAAAAAAACGCCCCAGGTCAATGACCGGGAGCGCCTGGATTTGATCTTTATCACCTCGAAATATAAACTGTTTTTTTTGTTTAGATACAGTGAAAAGAAGTATTTATATAACACCTTGATCGATCATGGCGTCGGCAACTTTAATAAAACCTGCCACGTTTGCACCTTTCACGTAGTTTACATAGCCATCTTCGCCAGTGCCATATTTTACACAGGCAGCATGGATATTTACCATAATCTGGTGTAGTTTAGCTTCTACTTCGGGTTCTGTCCAGTTGAGTTTCATGGCATTTTGTGTTTGCTCCAGTCCTGAGGTGGCTACACCACCGGCATTGGCTGCTTTTCCCGGTCCGTAAAGGATTTTGTTTTTAAGGAATAGTTCCATTGCTTCGGGTGTACAGGGCATATTGGCACCTTCAGAAACACATAAAACGCCGTTGTTGATCAGGTTTTGCGCATCGGTTTCGTTGAGTTCGTTCTGAATGGCACACGGTAAAGCCACATCACATTTAACTTCCCACGGTCTTTTTCCTTCAAAGAACTGTGCTTCAGGAAATTCGTAAGTATAAGGTTTTACTATATCCTGGTTTGAGGCTCTGAGTTCGAGCAGGTAATCAATTTTTTCTCCCTCAATGCCATCGGGGTCGTACACATATCCATCGGGTCCGCTAATGGTTACTACCCTTGCACCCAGTTGCGTGGCTTTGATGATAGATCCCCATGAAACATTTCCAAAACCGGAAACAGTAACAATTTTGCCTTTCATGGATTTGCCTTTTGTTTTGAGCATCTCCTCAGCAAAATATACATTACCAAATCCGGTTGCTTCGGGGCGTATCAGGCTGCCTCCCCAGTTTCTTCCTTTTCCGGTAAATACGCCATGATGTTCGCCTACCAGTTTTTTGTACATGCCAAACATATATCCTATTTCACGACCGCCCACACCAATATCACCGGCAGGTATGTCGGTATCAGGACCAATATATTTATATAATTCTGCCATAAATGCCTGGCAAAAGCGCATGATCTCTGCATTGGATTTTCCTTTGGGGTTGAAATCGCTTCCTCCCTTGGCTCCGCCCATAGGCAATGTGGTGAGGCTATTCTTAAAGATCTGTTCAAATCCAAGAAATTTTAGTCCGCCTTCAGTTACACTGGGGTGGAACCTCAACCCCCCTTTATAAGGACCAATAGCGTTGTTGAATTGCACACGATAGCCTCTGTTTACCTGCACATTACCTTTATCGTCCATCCATTGTACCTTAAATTTGATCACCCTGTCGGGTTCAATCATTCTTTCAACAATATTGGATGCTTCGTAGCGGGGGTTTTCTTTCACCACGTCTTCTATGGTTTCCAAAACTTCTCTTACAGCTTGAAGAAACTCCGGCTGACCCGGATTTTTCTTTTCCAGGTCAGACATAATTTTTTCTAAATTCATATGGGTGTGTTTTAAAATTATTAATTAAGAGTGATAAACATGTGTTGATAAGAAATATCGGGGCGAAATTAGATTTATTTTGTCTATCGGCAAAGGAAAACATGAAATATTTATTTGTTGAGAATGTTTTTTTTGAAGACAAAATCCAGGTGAAAGATCTTGTCGTTTAAAAACCGCTGATTGTTTTGCATTCTCCTGTTTTCGTTGCAAATGCATATTCTGAAAACTCAGAAAATATTTTTTAAGATACTGAAAACAAAATCATGATTTCATACTGAAAAATTTTGATTTATGCAAGCCATTAATGAAATATTTTTCTTTTGTTAGATTTGGTCAAATGGAAGCAGAAAAAGATTATCATCGCTTATAAATAAACGCATTTGTTTCACCCTAAATCAAAAAAAACATGAATACACAGATTAGAAAATTTATGGATTATGTAGTGTCTAAGAATCCGGCCGAAAAAGAATTTCATCAGGCAGTTGAAGAGGTTGCCGAAACCATTATTCCTTTTTTGGATGATAATCCGAAGTATAAAGTTGCGAAGGTATTTGAACGGATGACAGAACCGGAAAGAGTGATAATGTTTCGTATTCCGTGGATCGATGATCAGGGAGAAGTACAGATAAACCGGGGCTTTCGCATAGAAATGAATAGTGCAATAGGCCCTTACAAAGGTGGTTTGAGGTTTCACCCCACCGTAAATCTGGGCATACTCAAATTTCTGGCATTTGAGCAGGTTTTTAAAAACAGTCTTACCTCATTACCAATCGGTGGAGGAAAAGGGGGCAGCGACTTTGATCCCAAAGGCAAAACAGACAATGAAGTGATGCGGTTTTGCCAGAGTTTCATGACCGAGCTTTTTCGTCATATAGGTCCGGATACCGATGTACCTGCAGGAGATATTGGTGTGGGCGGTCGCGAGATCGGTTATATGTTTGGGCAGTATAAACGCATTCGTAATGAGTTTACCGGCGTGCTTACCGGAAAAGGCAGAGAATATGGCGGCAGTCTGATCCGTCCGGAGGCAACCGGGTATGGTTGTGTTTATTTTGCAGAAGAAATGCTTGCTACGATCAATGAGGGTTTTAAAGATAAGGTGGTAGCCGTAAGTGGTGCCGGCAATGTAGCACAATATGCTACTGAAAAAATAATAGAATTGGGGGGAAAGGTTGTAACGCTATCAGATTCATCGGGTTATATTTACGATCAGGATGGAATTGACAGAGAGAAGCTGGAGTATGTGATGGAACTTAAAAATATTAAACGAGGACGAATCCGTGAGTATGCCGATCGCTTCAATTGTAAATACGTTGATGGTTTGAGCAGACCGTGGGGCGAAAAATGCGATATTGCATTGCCTTGCGCCACAGAGAATGAAATTAACGGAAAAGAAGCACAAACTTTGGTTGACAATGGTTGTATTTGTGTTAGTGAGGGTG
>CAZPVB010000201.1:0-6664 GCA_964589855.1 uncultured Bacteroidales bacterium | reverse complement strand
TTACAGGAAATCATGAAAATTATCAGAGAAGAGAAGATGGGCAGCCAGGAAGAGTTGCTGGAAAAGTTGAACCAGAGAGGTTTTTACACTACCCAGGCTACCCTTTCCCGCGATCTGAAATATCTCCGTGTAGGGAAGAGATCGGATCCGGTAAAAGGTTCTGTCTATTTTTTGCCCCAGTATCTTACCTTGCAGGACGAAGATTCGGCTCCCTATCATGCTGGTAACAAACCGTATCCTGATGCTGAAGGTTTTTTATCCATCGACTACACATCTATTTTTGCTGTTATCAAGACATTGCCAGGACATGCAGCAGCACTGGCATACAAGATCGACAATCTCAACAATTTTGAAATTTTAGGTACCATAGCAGGCGACGATACCATTTTGGTGATCACCAGGGAAGGAATTCCACGCGCCACGCTGGTACAATGTTTAAGGCCTCTGCTGCCGGTTTAGTTGTCTTCTTATCATACGGCTTTTACAAAACACACCCTTATTTTACCACTCAAAGCACATGCTCTGATCAGAAAGCACAAGTTTTGCACTGTTTTTTGCTCACCGAATTTTTGTGTACGACCGGGTTTACTAAAAACTATTTTCTGGTCTTTTTTCAGAGCACAAAAGTTACAAAATCAGAACCCTTTGCATACAAAGAAAAGGGTCTAAAATATTGATCCATCACAATTTATTATCCATCGAAAACGAAAATGAATGTTATGAAAAACGAAAAAATCATCCTGGCGTATAGTGGCGGTTTAGACACATCCGTAATTTTAAAATGGCTCATCAACAGAGGCAATGAGGTAATTGCCTATATTGCAAATGTAGGACAGAGAGAAAATTTTGAAGAAACCAAAGAAAAAGCTTTAAAGATAGGCGCATCTAGGGTGTATGTTGAAGATTTGAGAAAAGAACTGGTAACCGGTTATGTTTTTCCAGCTCTGCAAGCCAATGCAGTTTATGAGGGTCGTTATCTGTTGGGAACCGCCATTGCCCGACCCCTTATTGCCAAGCGGCAGATAGAAATTGCCGCACAGGAAAAAGCAGATTATGTATCGCACGGTGCCACCGGCAAAGGAAACGATCAGGTAAGATTCGAACTGGGGTATTATGCACAGAATCCTTCCATCAAAGTTTTTGCGCCCTGGAAAGACGAAGAGTTTCTCAATGAATTTAAAGGGCGTACCGATTTACTCAATTATGCCGAAGAGCATTTTATACCGGTAAAATCGACCCTGAAAAAACCTTACAGCGAAGATGATAACCTGATTCATATCAGCCATGAAGCGGGCATCCTCGAAGAACCGGGCTATAAGCCGGAAAAAGATATCATTTCGTGGATCAATCTGCCGCAGGATGCGCCCGACAAGGAGACAGAGATCGCCATAAGCTTCAAAGATGGCAAGCCTGTAAAGGTAGAGAACAAAACTACCAACACCACGAAAACAGACCCCCTTGAACTATTTGAATACCTCAATGAACTGGGTGCTGAGAACGGAATCGGATTGCTCGATATGGTAGAAAACCGCTATGTGGGGATTAAATCAAGAGGTGTGTATGAAAGCCCGGGTATTACCATATTGTTGGCAGCGCATATGGATATTGAAGGTGTTGCCATGGACCGCGAAGTGATGAAACTACGAAATATGTTCTCGCCTGTATTTGCCGAGATCGTTTATAATGGATTCTGGTTTAGCCCCGAAATGGATTTCCTGATGGCAGCAGTAAACAAAAGTCAGGAACTGATTGACGGAACGGTTTACATGACACTTTACAAAGGGAATGTGATCATTGATGGACGCGAATCACCCAGCTCATTGTATGACCAGAACCTGTCAAGTATGGATATTGAAGGAGGATTCAACCAGCAGGACAGCGAAGGATTCATTAAAATAAACGCCATACGCCTCATGGCTCACCATGCCATTACACAAACACAAAAGAAGGCAGGCAATTACGCGCAGGTCAGCTACAATTAACCATAGTGCACATGATCTGCATTTTTATCATAACCACGCTTTTTTATAACCACAAAAACCCGGGAGAGTCAACTTATTGAAGAATAGGCAAATGACTCTCCCATTTATCTGTTGATCAAGAATTTCAAAATGCTGTTTTGATGGATGAAAACAAAATAATTTGATGTTGAACCCGTAAAAAGGTTTTGAAAAATGAATGATGCTTCCCCACCGAAAACTTGTGATTGGCGGGTAAAGTCAGTGGAAAAACAGATCAAAGGATTGATCATTGCCTTTGCCGGGAGGTAAGGGAAGGAAACGATACGGATGAATAATTATAGATACATTTTTAAAAAACACAAAAAAATAGCACCAAAAAAAACAGGAAAAAAATGAAAAAATTATGGGATAAAGGCATCAGCACCGATAGGGTTGTGGAGGAGTTTACCACATCTACCGATCGTTTGATGGATCTGAAACTGGCACCTTACGATGTTGTGGGCAGTATAGCCCACGCCCGCATGCTCAGCAGCACGGGTATCATCAGCGAAACAGAACTTAAGAGCATTGAAAAGGTTTTGAACCAGATACTGGTGCAGATCAAAAAGGGAGATTTTGTGATAGAACCAGGTACGGAAGACATACACAGCCAGATAGAGATTATGCTTACCCGCGAACTGGGGGAAACAGGCAAGAAACTGCATACCGGGCGCTCGCGCAACGATCAGGTACTGCTTGATATGAAACTATATGCACGCGATGCCATCAAAGAAACGGTGAAACTTACCCAAAAGCTCTTTAAGGCGTTGATGTACCAAAGCAAGCGCAATCAGAACGTGTTGATGCCGGGATATACCCACATGCAGGTGGCTATGCCCTCTTCCTTCGGGCTGTGGTTTGCTGCCTGGGCAGAAAGCCTGGCAGATGACCTGCAGCTGATGCTCGCATCCTATCGAATCAACGACCAAAACCCGCTGGGGTCGGCAGCTGGATACGGATCTTCCTTTCCTGTAAACAGAAGTATGACCACCCAACTGCTCGGATTCAACTGTATGCAGGTTAATGCTGCCTACAGTCAGATCAGCCGGATGAAAAATGAGCGGGCACTGGCTTTTGCCATATCCTCGCTGGCCTCTACACTGTCGAGAATGGCCAATGAAATATGCCTGTACAGCGGGCAGAATTTTAATCTGTTCATCCTGCCCGATGAGTTTACTACCGGATCGAGCATCATGCCACACAAAAAGAACCCTGATGTTTTTGAACTCATCCGCGCCCGGTGCAACAAACTCATGGCGCTGCCCAACGAGATATCTATGGTATCCGTAAATCTGCCATCGGGCTACAACCGCGACTATCAGGTTACCAAAGAGAGTTTTTTCAAAGCTTTCGAAGAGATCAACCAATGCCTGTCGGTGAGTGAGATGCTGCTGGAAAACATCAGGGTGAATGAAGTGGTCAGAAACGACGAGTTGTATGAAACACTTTTCAGTGTTGAAAAGGTGAATAAACTTGTTTTGCAAGGTATACCCTTCAGGCAGGCTTATAAGCAGGTTGCAGAGCAAATACAGAACGGAACCTTTGAACCCGACAAAAACATAAACCACACACACGATGGGAGCATTGGAAACCTCCGAAACGACCTGATAGAGCAGAAGCTGGAAAGTGTAATGTACCAGTTTAATTTTATGAAATCAGAAATTGCAATGAAAGGATTGACAACATGGGAAGAATAAAAAGAATAAAACCTTACCGGATCATTCTCAGAGTAGAGATAGATACCCTTTTTGATAAAAAGGGAAAACTCTCTTTAAAAAAAATGGAACACTTGGCAATGGTTTGTACCAACCTGCAAAATGCAGGTTTTAAAGTACTTATTGTAACTTCGGGAGCCATTATGCTGGGTACTGAGGTAATGGGCCTGGATGCACCACCCACCGATCTGATCAAAAAAATGGCCATCGCCTCTATTGGGCAGGCACACCTGATCAAGCATTACCAAATGATGTTCAACACCTTTGATCAAACAGTGGCACAGGTATTGGTTACCCGGGATGTGATCCAAAATCCTGTAAGGAAAAAGAATGCACAAAGAACCCTGAACAAACTCCTGGAAAAAGGCATCATACCTGTAATCAATGAGAATGATGCCATATCTACCGACGATATTATTTTAAATAACAATTACCCTTTAACACTCATTGTGGCGGCACTAACCCTGCCCAATGCCATTATTATTCATAATGACTACGATGAATCGCAAAAGTTCACCTTGCTGGTAAGAAATCACCCGGTAATGCTCAGAATGTCGGAATCAGAACTTTTCTCAACGGCCATGGAGGCACGCGAAGGCAAAAGCCTGGCAGAACTGACAGGATTTAATTGCAGCACAAAAGAAAAAACACCAGATTCTCATATCCATTCACCTTACAAATTTGTAAACCTCGAACCGGATACCCCCATAAATTATGGTTTCCCGGAATTCATCAATTTTTCATAGTTACCCATCATGGAACAAACAAAAGATTGGAACAATATAAAACAATACCAACGCATTGTAGTAAAAGTTGGAACATCAACGTTGAGTTATCCCAACGGGCGCCTGAACTTTAGACGAATAGAGCAATTGGCAAGTGTACTTACAGACCTTCAGAAATCCGGTAAAAAAGTAACACTCGTTTCCTCCGGCGCCATCGGCGTAGGATCGGGAAGATTAGGCATTACTACAAAACCTACCCACCTCGACGAAAAACAAGCCCTGGCAGCGGTAGGACAGGCAGAACTGATGAAAATATATCAGAAATTCTTTGAAGATCACGACCAGAAAATCGCACAGGTATTGCTGACCAAAGATATTGTAGATGTTACCGAAAGACGAATCAACGCCACCAATACCCTCAATGCACTTTTCGAAATGGATGTAATACCCATTATCAATGAAAATGATACCATCGCTACAGATGAGATTGAGTTTGGCGACAACGATACACTGAGTGCTTATGTAGCAGTGCTGGCAAAAGCAAACTTACTGGTTTTACTAACAGATATCGATGGTCTTTATACCTCTGATCCGCGGGAAAACGAAAATGCTTCCATCATCCCAACCATCAGCGAAATCACTGCAGAAATTGAAAAATCGGTACAAGGTACCAGCAATGGATTTGGTACAGGTGGGATGATTACCAAGATAGCTGCTGCCAGAATCTGTATGGATCAGGACATCAGCGTTGTCATCTCCAACGGGTCAAACCCCTGCATCTTACAAAATATTGTAGAAGGAAAACCCACAGGCACTTTGTTTCACAACAGAGATAAAAAAACACTCAAGGTCTGACATTTTAGTGCATGATATCAGAATTGCATACAGATAAGGAATGATAAACCTACGGAGGAATAAAAATATTCTTTCGCAAATCGTACATAAAACATAAACTTTAAATCAAAAAAATGATGAAAGAACTACAGGAAAAAGGAACAAAAGCAAAACAAGCCTATAAATCTCTTGTAAAACTGTCTACACGGGAAAAGAACCAGGTGCTGGAAAGAGCAGCTGCTTTGATTCTGGAAGAGGAAGAATATTTGCTTTCTGAGAACAAAAAAGACCTGGCAGCTGCCAGGGAAAATAATATTACCGGTGCCCTACTCGACCGCCTCACACTATCCCATGAGCGACTGGAAGGTATTGCCGAAGGATTGCAACAGGTGGCAAAGCTCGATGATCCGGTAGGCGAAGTGCTTTCCATGAAAAAAAGACCCAACGGCCTCACCATCGGACAGGTTAGAGTACCCCTGGGCGTCATTGGTATCATTTACGAAGCGCGCCCCAATGTTACCGCCGATGCCTTTGCGCTGTGTCTGAAAACCGGTAACCCGGTGATTTTAAGAGGAGGGAAGGAAGCCATCCATTCCAACAAAGCATTGGTAAAGGTGATACAAAAAGCACTGGCAGAAGAAAAAGTAACCACCCACGCCATTCAACTGGTTGAGAATACTTCGCGCGAAAGCGCTGTAGGCATGATGAAAATGAACGATTATCTTGATGTGCTGATCCCCAGAGGAGGCGCAGGACTCATCAAAACAGTAGTTGAAAACAGCAGTGTGCCCGTTCTGGAAACAGGCGTGGGAAACTGTCATACTTTTATTGATGCTTCAGCAGACCAGGAAATGGCCAAACAAATTGCCGTTAATGCCAAAACACATCGGCCGGGTGTATGCAATGCCATGGAGTCGCTGTTGGTTCATCAGGAAATAGCAGATCAGATACTACCCGATCTCTGCAACCGCTTCAATGATTTGAAGGTGGAAATAAGAGGCGACGAAAAAGTAACTTCCCTGGTGCCCTTTGCAAAACCAGCAACAGAAGAAGACTGGGGGCAGGAATACCTCGATATGATCCTTTCCGTAAAAGTGGTAGCATCACTGGACGATGCCATTGAACATATAAGCACTTACGGAACAGGGCATTCCGAAACCATTGTAACGGAAAACTATACCCACTCCCAGAGGTTTTTGCACGAGGTGGATGCGGCGGCTGTATACGTGAATGCCTCCACAAGGTTTACAGACGGGTTTGAGTTTGGATTCGGTGCTGAAATCGGCATCTCCACACAGAAACTGCATGCGCGCGGACCTATGGGCTTAAAAGAACTCACCACCAGTAAATATATTATTTATGGAAACGGACAAATAAGGTAAAACCTTCA
>CAZPVB010000200.1:0-6665 GCA_964589855.1 uncultured Bacteroidales bacterium | reverse complement strand
TTGATATCAATAATACCAAAATCATCGTCGCAGATATTCGCCAATTTTGTAAAATCATGGTCTCTTACGCAATCGAGAATGGTTTTTGTGAGACGAAAAAAAGGTTTGTTCTCAAACTGAACGTCATCTGCCAGGGGTGCATCTACAAATTGATCTTTCATTCTTTATTTTTTTAAGGATTTGAAAATCTTATAAGGAAATTTATTGTTTATTTTTTTAACCATACAATTAAACAACACAAATCCTTAAATGTTTGTTAAAACATGTTCTCGCAGAACAAGGAACCCCAATCCTAACTTGCATAAAGAAAAACCAAATACAATAATAACAACATCACACCAACAACCAATCAATCATTTCAAATCTACTTCCAATGATTATGCAAAGACAAATATTTGATTATTTTTATCGAGCAAAGACTAAACAAAAAAAATATTTTCCATAATCGGATTATTAAATTGTCATGATTGGTTGCCATTTCCTCCAAAAATGACAAAATAAAATTCAGACTGTTATATCTCTCTGTGCTTCACCGAGAAAAAAGATTGCTCATCTTAGCATCCGTACAAAAGATAACATTTCAAGGATAATTGCCCGGCAGGGTACCGAACTGCCTTGTAAAACCCTTCGCATCTCTGCGTCTTTGCGTGAAAAAAACCATCTTTGTGTGAAAAAAAAACAGGAGTATACTCTTTCGTGAAAGAATATTTGCATGCAAACCAACGAGACAATTGGGGGTTTCTTATAAAACCAAATGGAATTGATCACATTTTTTTTGTAGATGTTAAATTTTGATCTGATGTTCAAAATTAGTCCTCACCCCTAAAGATGTGAAACCAAGAAAGGCGGATACAAAAAATCAGGATATTACTACACCAAAACTTAACTTGTTGTTGACTTTTGTTTTCTTATATGATACACATCAATCGCCACCAAAATGGCAATAAAACCCCAGAAGGGAACAGAAGCTTTGTCGGTATCGAGGAAGTTATTGAGCAGGCCATGCACAAAATAGGTGACCAAACCAAGGTTTATTCCCAGGGATATCCATTTTAGTTCGCCCCGTGGCAACCTTTTGTAGTTTTGTACGCCCAGCACAAATACCCAAACAACCAGAATGGTAAAAGAGAGCATACCCAGTACACCCGATTCGGATAAGGGTCCCAGATATTCGCTGTGCGCGTTTCCCAGATCTCCAAAGTTGGTGGTGATGATCGTTCTGTCTTCGGCCAGTTGAAAGGGAGCATACACCAGCTGATAGGTTCCGGGTCCCCACCCCAGAATGGGTCTTTCATGAAACATCCGCAGGGCTGCCCTCCAGCGGTTGATGCGCTCCAGGTTGCTGGCATCGGATGAAATATTGGTTATGGATTGGGCATGTTCGCGAAAATCGCCGGATGAGTCCTGTGTGTTCCGCTCGAGTGTCATGATGATTTGATCCTGAAAAAGAAAGATGGTACCCAAAAAAAGAATAACAGATACAAATATTACTTTGTAGTCAATTTTAAAAATCATGACAATAAAAACCACCAGGGAAGAAATCAAACTTACCCATGCCGCCCGGCTAAAACTAAATACGATACCCATGATAAAAATGAAGAAAAAGATCAGCAATATCCTCCTCCGCAGGATACTGTAACCGCGGTAAAAAGACATAACCAGAAACAAGGGTGCAACCATGGCAATAACAGAACTGTAGTTGGTATGATCATTAAAAAACGGACGAACAACCCAGGTACCTACCTGTCTTTCAAACCCATAGGTGCTGTGTTGTATGGTAATGTAAATAATGATCATTACCAGGGCACTGCCAAACAACAGGAAGAAAAGGCGTATTTTTTCGGGTTGGCGAAAAAGTTGGATCATCACAAAATAAAATACCGTAACAAACCAGAGCCGACTAAGAAAATACTTAAAAGATACTACGGGAATTTCGCTGGTTACACTGGTTACAAACATCCAAACCAACCCCAGGATGATGATGATTGACACAGGATGTTTCAAAATTTTTCCATCATATTCCTGCTCATAAAACAGTTTGAGAAAAAACAGAACCATGATAGCTGCAATGATGGGTTCCGTTGGGAGAATGATGGCAAACCCCAGGGCCTCGTCACCAAATTTAAAGGTAAAAGGGGTAAGAAACACAATGACCATGAGCAACTTATCGAGCGAGAAGAAAAAAAGCATTACCACCCATAGTGCCAGTGGCAATGCCAGCAACCAGTATATCTCATTGGCAATAAACAAGGCGTTCAAGGCCAAAAAAGCCAATGAAGACCCATAAAATAATTTTGATTTGAAATTACTGATCACACCAGGTTGGGTTTAAGGTATTATTTTTTACCGGAAATTATCCCTTTTTTCATCAGGTTCTCATAGGTCATAAGGGCAAGAATGCCAAAAAATCCTGCAGCAAAGGTGGTAAGAAAAACAATCAGCCACCGGGTGGGATACACCTTTTTCTCGGCGGGGAAAGCATCGTCGATAATGAATTTAAAAGAAACAAAATTGTCAAGATCGGCACGTGCCTCATCCATAACCCTCTGAAAATATGATTTCGAGCGGCTGATCTGCTCAAGATGTGCCTTTTGGGCCAGGAAGGTACCACCATATTGACGGATCACCTCCAGCTCTTCGTTGATAGACTCTATACCTCGTGTATTGTTGGTGGAAAGATCCATGGCCAACTGCCGTGTAAGCATTTCTGCCTGCGCCTCATACTCATAAATTCCTTTTTGCATGATGGTTCTGAGCGAATCATCTGTAACATTGATCTGGTGCACTACGTTGTCAAACTGTTCTTTGGCAACCTCATACGCCAGCAGTGCTCTTCGCTGTCTGATATCATTCTGAATGGTATCTGCCAAAGCAGTAATTTCGTTGGCAATATCGGCAGCCATCTCCGGATCTTTATCGCGTACATTTATTTCAACGGCGCCGTAGGGCGTGCGACGGGCAGAAATATTATCATTATAGGTTTCGCGCAGTTCGGTATTTTTGTATTTTGAATCCTCCGGAATCTCATAATGATCCAGGAGATTGAATCTTTCCACTACCCGGTCGCGGATGGCAGTTGATTCCAATACCTGCAGCAATCGCTCAGCATCGTCAACATCGCCATAGCGAAGAAAGTCGATATTCTGACCAAATAGCGCCTTACTCAGGTTGTTGCTCTTGGCAGGAAACATTAAAACCGAAGATTGATACAATGGGGTGATAAACATGGGTGAAGAAACAATCACACCCACAATGGCAGCCAAAAAGCATACAATACCAAGATGTTTCCACCATCTGATCAAAAATGTTAAAATGTTGGAAGAATCAAATTCTTTTTTTTCAACTTCAGGATTCATAGATTAAAAATTATTTTGTTATCAACTATTTTTTTAAGTGACCTCCGCAATATAAATCAGCATTTTCCTGCTTTTGATAAATATGGAATACCAATTTTGCACAAAACATACAGAGAGTTATGAAAAAACACATATCAGGAACTTCATAAAAAACCGACGCAATGCTACAACGTAAAATAAAAGGAACGTTTTGCCCGGTTGATTATTACACTTTTTAAAAAAAGCATCCAAAGATAAAGAAAATACCATTTCTCCACCCTTCAAAAAACCGGTTGCTTAAAATTCTTACAATTCAAAAAGCACATAAAAATAAAGTCTATGGAAATAACAATCATCTAATGTACTTCGCCATATTTTAGCACTTTGAAAAGATTTCCCGGACTAAGGAACCTGATCACCATAGATAAAAGAAGAGAAGCAGCCAGCAGTAACGCAACATTAACATGCCACTCCCATCCGGTTTGTTTCGAAAAATAACCCAGAACAAGCACCCCCACAATGAAAAAAACAAACTTTACCAGGTAAAGGTAATTTTTCCGGAAATGAAAGATGCGGGAAACAATAAACACCTGAATAACTGCAATAAAGAACTGTGTAACCAGGGTAGCAAAAGCAGAACCCATTGCCTGATAGTGCGGAATAAGAAGAAAGTTCAATCCTACGTTCACGATCACACCCGAAAATGCAATAACATTTAGGTGCTTCAGGTTGTTGTTGGCTGTAAGCAGGGTGCTAAAAATATACATGGTAGACACGGCACAAAAACTTCCCATCAACAATCCGAAAACCTTTGAGCTTTCCTCAATGCGATAAGTAAACTCGAATGAGGTCTCCCCTTCATGAATAGGATACAACAACCTCATAAACTCCTCTGAATAATATAAAGATGTAACTGCAATGATAATTGCCGGGGTGATAATAAGGGTATAGGAAAGTTTAATCAGTTCCTCTACAGATTCGTGCTGTTTTAACATTCGGGCAAAAATGGGCAAAAGAAGAACAGCAAATAAATAAGCCAGCATATTGGCAGCATCGAGCAACCGGAATGCCGAAGCATAAATACCTGAATATTTGGCACCGTCGGCAAGCAGTCTTTCCAGCATTACACTATCTATGCGGCTATAGAAGGTCATCAACAGAACCAACACAGCAAACGGAAAACTTTGCTTGAGCATCATCATGAAAAAAGGGCGGTTCCACCTTAAATTTATGATGCGTGTATGGGCCTTGCGCAAAACAATCACAAGGGTAATGAGAGCAGTAACCAGTAGTGACAACGTTTGGGCGTATACAAAATAGGCGATCTTAAACTCAGTGATTACATTTCCCCACAACAAAATGGCACATATAAAGATCATAAGACTACGATCGAGTACAGAGATAATACTATCAGTTTTAAAAAGATGCAACCCACCCAGATTGGATCGCAAATAAAGAATAAAACTGATCAGAAACTGATTAATGCCAAGAAAAAAAAGAAGTTTGACCTGCTCAGCAGAATACTGAATAAAAAAGGCACTCCCAAAAGTAAACACCAGGTATATAAAAAACAGGATTACTTTCAAAGCAATTATATTAGATAAGTGCTTACTCAGCAGATGATTATTTTGCGCAATATTTTTATTATTGAAAGTGGTAATGCCAAAATCAAGGAGGATATAAAACAGGAAAGAAAAATTAAATACAGCAAAATAAAACCCATACTCTTCTGCCCCGACTGTATTTTGAACAGTCCGGTCGATTCCGAAAATCCAGAAGGGCTTGATTAACAAATTTAAAACCAGCACCAGGGCCAGGTTTCTTAAAAATTTTCGCTGCATTCAGATCAGGTATAGGCATGTCTAAAGAATACCCCATCAATACTTATCCGGGTTCAAAATTATAAACTTTTACTCTCAATACTTTGCTTTTCTGTAAAAAAACAAAAGATTTATGATGAATAAATAGGAATGTCTGTTAACAAGACAAACAAAACCAGTACTTTTGCATTGAATATAGGCCTGAAATTACAAACAATAAAAAAATAACCCTTGTGAAATATAAACCAGGAGATAAAGTAAGTTTTTTAAATGAAAAAGGTGGGGGTGTTATTACCCGCATCAGCGATGATGGCATATTGTATGTAACCATTGAAGATGGATTTGAGATTCCGGTGATGCCTGCCGATGTAATCAAAACCGGTTCGAGCGCCATAGAAGAAAATATGAAAGGCAACTACAGTGCCTCATCCGAACAATTGCAGGAAGAAGAGGAAGACCAGGATTTTACCCCTTTACACATTACACCCAACAGCACAGAGCAAAAACCAGAGGGTATTTATTTTGCCATTGTACCTGATATACAAAACAACCCTCTCACAGGCTCTTTAGACCTTTACCTGGTTAATCATACAGGTTGGGATGTTTTATTCAACGTGTTTCAAAACTATGAAGGATCTTATCATGGTGCAGAGTATGGTTTTTTAAAAGAAGAAGCAGCCATTCATCTGGCAAACATTGGTCGCTCCGAAATAGAAAAATGGAGCAATGCGCTGTGTCAGTTTGTTTTTTTTAAGGAAGGAAAAACATCCCCCCTGCCCCCTTTTAGTGGGTTAATTCAGTTTCGTCCGGTAAAGATTTACAAGGAAGAAAGTTTTGTTTGGGAAAGCCTTCTGCGCCAAAAAGCATATTTTACCTGCATCATTGAATTATCTGTATTAGGCAAAAAATCGCTGTTTGAAGAGAGAAAAGATAAGGAAACCATCAAGATTTTTCATGAAAAACTGAAAGAGCAAAAACCACGTGAAACCCCAAAACCCGCTGCACCAAAATCTTTTCTCGATAAACACAAAATTGATGACCGCATTGCGGAGGTTGACCTGCATATCGGGGAGTTGGTTGATGATTTCACCAATCTGGAAAAGTCAGACCTGTTGCGAATCCAACTCGACTATGTTGAAAAATGCCTGGATCAGGCAATGAAAGAAAGACTCAGCAAGATCGTTTTCATTCATGGAGTAGGCAACGGTATTCTAAAAACCGAGGTGACCAAAATGCTTCAAAGAACCGAAAATATTGAATTTTATGATGCATCTTATGCCCGTTACGGGATGGGTGCCACCGAAGTAAGGTTTTTCCATTCTAAAAACAAATGAATCATCCATGATTAAGCCTTAAACACACACGAGGATGAGTAAGATAAATGGAACGCAGATGACACAGATTGAGCGGATTTGCGCAGATTTTTTCTATCAGCGATTATCTGTAAAATCAGCATCATCAGCGTTCTAATATTAATTGTGGAAAATTATAAACAGATGAACCGAGCCAT
>CAZPVB010000199.1:0-6716 GCA_964589855.1 uncultured Bacteroidales bacterium | reverse complement strand
TCCTGAGCATGTAATTGCACTCCACAGAAAAACATAAAGATAAATCCGTAAAGTAAAATTTTCATTTGAATAGTTAAACTCTTCATAAGCAGTTGATTTTAGGTTTAATAATAAAATTGAAGATTTTTTAATTCTGACATAAATTAGATGTGAACAAATTTAGATTCTTGTGATCTAACAAACATGGAAATCTGTTTCTATGAAGTGTGAAAATTGTCCCAATCAAATACAAATCCCATTATTAGCCTTTTCTGCGAGGTGAGTAAACAAACGATTGTGAGATAATTTTACGGGTGAATTGGGACAGACTTACAAAAGGTTTTACAAAGCAGATTTTAATTTTGTACTGGTAATGAAAATCAAAAAAGCAACTTTTAAAAAAACAGAAACAATTTTGTGAATTGCTGCCAATCTCTGTTTCAGGGTGCAGATAGATCAGCATCAAAACCAATAAAGCGAAAACCTGCAAAATACTCTCTGTCTTTTTTTATATTCGCCCATTCACTAACCTAAAAATAAACAAATGAGAAAACTACCCATTTTATTTATTCTATTTGTCTTGCTCAGTGGTTTCCAAATAACAGCACAAGAAATAACCGTAAAGGGAACCATTGTTGATGTAATGGACAATACGCCCATTCCGGGAGCAACGATACTTGAAAAAGGAACCAGCAATGGCACTGTATCTGATGTAAACGGAAATTTCGAATTGACCGTTAGTGAGGATGCCGTGCTGGAAATCACTTTTGTGGGGATGAACAAAGAAACCGTTGAAGAGCTTACAGAGGAGCCCATGACCATCACCATGTATCCTACCATGGAACAATTAGATGAGTTTGTGGTCATTGGATATGGCACTAAAAAGCGGCGTGACCTTATCGGATCGGTAGCGTCAGTGAGCAGTGAAGACCTCAAATCAATTCCTTCTGCATCCATAACATCTGCCCTTCAGGGCCGAGCAGCAGGAGTGCAGGTAACCACTTCCAGCGGAGTGCCGGGTGCCCAGGTAAACATCAAGATCAGAGGAGAGAGTTCCATCAATACCAACACCAATCCATTGTGGATTATTGATGGAATGCCCGTTTATTCGGGAGGTGGACTTGAAAAAACCATTGGATCAACCAGCCAGGATCCCATGTCGATGTTTAATGTAAATGACATCGAATCCATTGAGGTTTTAAAAGATGCTGCTGCTACCGCTATTTACGGATCCAGGGGGTCTAACGGTGTGATCATTGTTACTACCAAAAAGGGGAAAGAAGGGGTAAGCAACACCAATATCAACTTTACCAATGGAATTACCTCCCTTAATCGCACACCAGATGATATAGGTTTCACCAATACCACACAATGGATGGGACTGGTTGATCAGGCAAGAGCAAACAGAGGATTGTCTGCTTTTGATCCCTTTGATATCATCAAATTCTACCGGGATGAACCGGTAGCTTTGCTGAGCCGTTCGCAGGCAGAAAATATCAACACCGACTGGTTTGATGAATTACTGCGTACGGGTACCTTCCAGGATGTAAATGTATCAAGCACACGCGGCACAGACAACGGAACTTTTTACCTGTCGTTAAATTACAACAACACGGAAAGCATACTGAAAAAAAATCACTTCAGCCGCTTTAGTACCCGCGCCAATTTCGACTTTAACCCAACTGAAAATTTAACTGTTGGATCACGCCTCAATTTCGCTTTCACCGAAAACACCCGTGTGCAGCAGCAAGTGGGTGGCGCAACAGGAGATGGTGGAGGTGGTAGCAATGCCGGTTGGGGAAATGCCAACCGCGCATCATTGCCCTGGTTTCCAATATATAATTCCAGTCATCCCAGCGGATTCTGGAACCCCATGTCTGGCGCCAACCTGGTGGCAAGTGTTGATCCTGATAATCATTACGATGTGGTTGAGAACTACAGGGCTTTGGGTAACATTTTCCTTGAATATCGGGTACCGGTCATCGAAGGACTTCGTCTGAGAAGCGAATTTTCTGTAGATTTCATCCAGAACAACAGTGTATTCTGGGTTTCTGAGTTTCTGCGCGAATTAGGTTCCTTTGCCTCCGACAGAGCCGCCACTCGTAAAAGTTTCAACTATAATGCTTATGCCAATTACAACCGAACTTTTCTGGAAGATCATAATGTAACGGCAACATTTGGTGCAGAATGGCAAACCATCAACCGTTATACACGCGATATGAGCGGACAAAACCTCCAGGGTACCTACCAGCAACTTGGCAACCCGGCAGATTATCTGTCAATGTTCTCAGGTTTGAACCAGGAAGAATATTTGCTGGGTTATATTGGACGATTCGATTATAAATTTAAAGATCGCTATTTTGCTGGTGTTTCTTTGCGCCGCGATGGTTCTTCCAAGTTCCGTCCGGAAAATCGCTGGGAGATATTTCCTGCCTATTCCCTGGGATGGATCATTTCTGATGAACCATTCTTCAACATTGGCAATGTAGAAATGATCAAACTAAGAGGTAGCTTCGGACGCACCGGAAATAAAGATATCCCCTCAAATCTTTTTGTGACCAATTTTACCAACAGCAGAGGCAACCGTTATGGCGATGCCAGTCTTATTCCCGGCGGATCAAGAATTGGCAACCTGGGTAGTCCAGACCTTACCTGGGAAACAACCAACAGCTATGATGCAGGGGTAGACTTTGGGTTCTATAATAACAAAATATCTGGTTCAATAGCTTATTATTTGCAGGATGTAGATGACCTGCTACTTTTTTCAACCCTGCCGACCTCATCGGGGGTTAACGGTATCTGGAACAACATCGGCAGAATACAAAACTACGGATGGGAGATCAGTTTAAATACGGTAAATATACACATCTCATCAGAAGATTTCAGATGGACAACCGATTTTAACTTCAGCACCAACGACAGTGAGGTGATGTCACTCACCCCGCAGCTCGACAGAGACGGACGCGGAGTGCAAAGCGGTAACACCGTATCCAGAACAGGTGGAAAACTATGGGCCTGGTACATCGCTGAATTTGCAGGAGTAGATACCGAAAAGGGAGTAGACATGATCTGGGAAATAGATTATGCCCATTGGCAGCAAACAGGTGAAACCATAAAAACAGGCAGAAAAATACCTGCCACTACCAACAACCTGCAAAGAAACCGCATCATGCTGGAAGATAAGACACGTATCCCCTCATTTACAGGGGGCATTACCAATAAAATTGAATACAAAGGATTTGATCTGAACTTCCTTATCACATTTGCAGGCGGACACTATATTTACGATTATGAAGAAAAGAGAACAACTTCTGTACAATACGGACAGGTTGTACTTCGGGAAGATTTGATCGGAAATACCTGGGAAGAAGAAGGTGACGAAGCCAAATATCCACAATTGACATGGGATAGTCAATATCCATGGGGATGGGATCTGGATGCAGATAACCCGGAATGGGATGGAGACCCCGATCATCCGCTGGCCAAAGGATACTGGATAGATGGAACAGAAACAAATCAAACCTATGGATATAACAATGAAAGCGCTTTCTACTCAAAATATCTTTACAAAGGTGACTATGCAAGGTTACAGAATGTTGAGATCGGTTACAGATTCTCGGGTGACCTGCCCGGAAGGATTGGATTAAATGACCTGAGAGTTTACGGATCAGCAACCAATCTTTTCCTCTGGACCAGAGAATACAACGGATGGGATCCGGAAACCGGCGGTGGAGTTTTACCTCCACTCAAAGTTTTCAACCTGGGCATAACAGCAAATTTCTAAGATTTCTTCCTCACAGGATGATTTTTAGTTCAAATAACAGTAAATACTTACATCGAAAAATATATAAACATGAAAGTTTTCAAAAAAATACTGATATGGGTTGTTTTGCTCGCTGCTTTTACCAGCTCATGCGAGCAGGAGGAATTTTTTGAACTCACCAACCCCCCTGAGTTTCCCTGGCTAAATATTACTGAATTTGAAAGGGCAGCCGTTTCACCATACAATTATTCTTTTTATTCTGACTGGGGTGGGATGTTTGCCATGACAGACCGCGTGGTTTTAGATGGCATGACAGATATCATTTACCATATACCCGGTTCATCGGCAAATTATCCGGTGGTAGAAGTATACAACCGGCAAACAAACATCAATATTGATCGGGCTGATGGTTCTTTTAACGCGGGTTATCGCGCCATAGGGCTAATCAATGCTGCACTCGACTTTTATTATGAAAACGATGAAGACCCTTATCCGGCAGCAACGGATTCAGAAAAAGAAAATAATCTGAAGAGAATTGTTGGCGAAATGCACTTTATGCGCGCATTTGCCTATTTTCATCATACCTTGCGCCATTGCCCTGCTCCCGGAGATCCCGCTTTTGAAACAGAGAAAATATTACCACTTCGCCAGGCATTTACCGATGCAGAAGCCGCTATGAACGCAGATTTTGTCTCAACTCAAGCCATTTATGATTTCATCATTGAAGACTTGCAAACTTCTGTTGATCTTCTTCCGGAGAGATACATAGAGGGCATACATCATCCCTCCTACCAGTTCGGACGTATTACAAAATTTGGCGCCAGGGCTTTTCTGGCAAGAGTCTTATTCAGAATGGGCGACTGGGATGGAGCCCTGGAGCAGATCAACATTGTAATTGACCAAAACAACGGCTTGTTTGCACTGAATCAGGAACCAATTGAAGCGTTCAACAGAAGCGATGCTTCAAAAGGCAACGAAGTGATCTGGTATGCTTTGTATTACGACGAAGAAAAAGGCACCTCTCCCAATGATTTCACTCTTTTTACTTATCTGGATTACCGTGCTGAAAATGGCGGGCACGGCGATAATTTCAGACGTTCGACATGGCATACATATAGCATGGCCAATACCATGGCGGTAAAACTGGGATGGATGGATGAGGAACTTAATGAAACACCTGAAGCACTAAGAGATAAAAGATATCAACAATTGTATCACCGTCTGGAAGGCAACAGAGGAAACGTTACCGACGACCCGGATGTGTACGAACAGCAATACACCAACGTTACCGAACCACGCATATGGAATGATAAATATTTCAGAGCACCCAAAGGGCAGTTTTCAAATGTTCCTGTGATCAGACTTGCAGAGATGTATCTTACCCGCTCCATCATCAGATTTAAAAATGGCGACCTCGATGGCGCTGCAGAAGACCTGAATATGATCCGCAAAAGAGCGTGGGATGAAGAGGTTGCAGGAACATCCTATGAAGAATCTGATCAGTACCTTACATCTGCAAACATTACAGAAGAGACCATTGAACTTGAAAGATTGAAAGAACTCAGCTTTGAAGGTGACAGGCTATATTACCTACAGGCACTCGAAATGCCATTGCCTGCAGGCGAGAGAAGCGGACTAAACGAAGTTTCTTTCCCTCACAATGGATTATATTTCCCTATCCCTCAAAAAGAAGAGGATTTCAGGCTGGAAGAGTAAAAATACGTTTCACCTGTTCACCAAATAACAAGATATCAGATATAAAACAAAAAATAAAACCATATGAAAATCACAAAAATAAAAATCTTCATTTTTTCCTTGCTTGCATTTTTTGCCCTGGGCTGTGAAGAGGAAGAAGCATCTGCTCCGGAAGAACTGGTCATGGAAGCAACCATTCAACCAGCAAGTGAATATAATGCTGCCGACGGAAGCATATCCCTTACCATTGTAAAAGGAGAGGAACCTTTTATTTTTCAATGGAACACCGGCGACAGCACATCTGCTATCAGCGATTTAAAGGCAGGTGATTATAAAGTAACGGTTACCTATGGTGCCAATGGAGCGGCTTATGCCGAAGAAACTTTTACCGTTGAACAACCAGAACCAGAACCACTGGCATTATCCTTTACGGTTACGGATGTACAAGTGTACGATAAACCTCAGGGCGCTATAGAATTAGAAGTTTCGGGAGGACAACCACCCTATACCTATTTATGGAGCAATGGGGAAACAACTCCTGTGATAGAAAACCTGCTGGCAGGTACTTATTCTGTTACTGTAACAGACTCTGGCGACCCCTATTCTATAGAAACCACAGATTTTGCAGTGGTCAACCAACCTGAGTTTGTTTGCGGTCAGGACAGCATCCGGGATATTGACGGGAACATGTACTCAACAGTAGTGATTGGTGAACAATGCTGGCTGGGAGAAAATCTGAAAACAGCGCACCGCCCTGATTCACCCACTGATGAACTCATCCCCATTGAAGGCAGGATTTGCAGAGGACTGTTTTGCCAGCAACAGGAAGGTGCTCACTATGAATGGCATAGCGTGATGAACGGCGCAGAACCCGCAACATTGCCCGATGAGGAAATACAAGGAATCTGCCCTGCCGGGTGGCACATACCCACTGAAGAAATGTTTGCCGAACTTGACGGATTTCTGAGCATAGATGGCAATGGTGGCGATGGATCATTCTCAGGTGCTAAATTGAAGGGCGAGGAAAGCTCATCAGGTTTTGATGCCCTTTTTGCCGGTAACTGGGGTTATGGTATATACAACAATGCTCCCTATGCCTCTTTCTGGACCTCTTCCGAAATGCCCACAAACCCCAACAGAGCAGAAATTTATTACGTCACAGATGATACACCATTTCTTAATTCCGGACACCAACCCAAAGAATTTGGATTCAACGTAAGGTGCATAAAAGACACAGAATAAATATTTATATTATAAATTTATTTGGAAATGAAGGATC
>CAZPVB010000198.1:0-6803 GCA_964589855.1 uncultured Bacteroidales bacterium | reverse complement strand
TGAAAGGGAAAAAAGCACTGGTTCCCCTTCTCAACCGTCCGGTTCCCTTTATTTTTGACGAATATGTAGATCGGGAATTTGGTACCGGTGCACTAAAGGTTACCCCTGCCCATGACATTAATGACTACAACCTCGGAATCAAACATCATCTACCGGTTATCGATATTTTTAACGATAATGGCACACTTAGTGAAAAAGCCGAACTTTATATAGGTGAAGACAGATTTGCAGTAAGAAAGAAAATTGCCGTTGAGCTTGAAGAAAAAGGGCATCTGGTAAAAACAGAAGATATGGTGAATAAGGTGGGTTATTCTGAAAGAACCGATGAGGTGATCGAACCCAAGCTTTCACTTCAATGGTTTATGAAGATGGAAGAAATGGCAAAACCTGCTCTGGATGTTGTAATGGATGACACCATCAGATTTTATCCTCCACGCATGAAAAATATTTACCGCCATTGGATGGAAAATGTGCGTGACTGGTGTATCAGCCGGCAACTATGGTGGGGGCATCGCATCCCGGCTTATTACCTTCCCGATGGAAATTTTGTAGTAGCAACCAACCCGGAAGAAGCACTTGCCATGGCCAAGGCAAAATACAGCAAAAACTATACAGCAGATGACCTGCAACAAGACAATGATGTTTTAGATACCTGGTTCAGTTCATGGTTGTGGCCAATCTCTGTTTTTGATGGTATCCGCCATCCGGAAAATAAGGATATACAGTATTATTATCCCACCAACGACATGGTAACCGCACCAGAAATACTCTTTTTCTGGGTTGCGCGCATGATCATGGCCGGGTTGGAATACAGAAAAGAGATTCCATTCCGGAATGTTTACCTGCATGGCATTGTGAGAGATGCACAGGGACGTAAAATGTCGAAATCATTGGGTAATTCCCCCGACCCACTGGGGTTGATCGATAAATATGGTGCCGATGGTGTGAGGGTTGGGATGCTTTTTTCTGCTCCTGCCGGCAATGATTTGTTGTTTGATGAGGGTTTGTGCGAACAGGGGCGCAACTTCTGCAACAAGATATGGAATGCCTTTCGCCTGACACAGGGATGGGAAATTGACCCCAAACTTGAACAACCTCAAAGCAGCACCATTGCCGCCCAATGGTTTGAATCCAAACTGCAAAGATCGCTCGCCGACCTCGAAGATCATTTTTCCAAATTCCGTATGGCAGATGCCCTTATGCTGGTTTACAAACTCATTTGGGACGATTTCTGCTCCTGGTACCTTGAAATGGTAAAACCTGCCTACCAGCAACCCATTGACACAAAAAGTTATGTGTTGACCATCAACTTTTTTGAAAAATTATTGAAGGTTTTGCATCCGTTTATGCCTTTTATCTCTGAAGAGATTTACCAGCATATACGCACCGGGGAATCATCTGAAAGCATTATGATCGATAGATTTCCTGAAATATCCGGTTACGATGAGACATTGTTAAACAGATTCGATTTTGCCTCTCAGGTGATCATATCCATCAGAAACATGCGACAGGAAAAAAACATTCCTCAAAAAGAACCCCTGCGGTTGATGGTGAAAAAAAACAACAAAGACAAAGCAGATACCCTTTTCGATGGTCTGATCATGAAACTTTGTAACCTTGATGGAATTGAGTATGTAAGCGAAAAACCTGAGGGGGCATTTAATTTCATTATCAAAACCACAGAGTTTTATATTCCTGTGAATGAAAGCATTGATGTGGAAGCAGAAACAGAGAAACTACAACAGGAAATCACTTACCAGAAAGGATTTTTAAATACTGTGATGAAAAAACTGAGCAATGAAAAGTTTGTAAACAATGCCCCGGCAAAAGTAGTAGAGATGGAGAAGAAAAAACAAACGGATGCGGAAAACAAAATAAAAGTGCTTGAAGATCAGATCAAAAGTTTAAAGAAAGACTAACAGTATCTACGCAATTAAAGCACCTTTGGGGGCTTTGCTGATGGTCCGTCTATCATCTTTTCAAGAGTTTCTCGGTTATATTGCCTTCCGGGGTGGTCATTTTCACAACATAGGTTGCATCCGGAAGATGAGAAATATCAATGCTACCGGATAATTTACCACTGGTTTCAAACACCAGTTTTCCCTGGAGATCATAAATATGCAGAGTTTCCACAACGGTAACAGGTGATTTTGGGTTAACCCAAAGAATACCATCTGCCGGATTGGGATGAAGCATCTGATGATCCTGACGATTTAACTCTGCAACATTTACAGGTTCTCCCAATTTCACATCCAAAAAAATGGAACTGTAATTTTCAACCAAAACATTGTTGATGATCTTATGCGGATATCCATCGGCCGTAACCCTTACCGTATATTCACCGGCAAGCACAGGTCGATAAAACCTACCTGTTGCAGCCGACGAATAAACCTGTGAGTTGTCTTTGTCATGACCAATCAACACAACCTCGGCCCGGATTGGTTCCTGGGAGTTTACATCCACTACCCTGCCCTGTATTCCATACAAACTCTGCTTCATGTAATTGATCATCGAACGGAAATTATAGTCCCAGTGGTCGGGTAGCAGAGCTGTAGGTAATAATTTTGTATTGGATATTTCCAGGGTAAACTCCCTTTGTTGTTCAAAATAATTGGCGTAATCCTGTCTGCTTCCGTAAACAACATACCAATCGCCCCCATGTGTTACACCATTGAAAAAAGAGGAGCCCTGCGGGTCCATATAGTTGGAAGGACTTAAAAATCGTGCGGTATCAGCATATTCATGCATCACCAGGTTCCACCAGTCATGATCAGCATGCTTTTTCTCATCAGAGGTCCAACTATCCCAGGGATAGTTTACACATTCAATGCCGCCATGAATGTTGGCCGACATGATGAAGTGATGACCGTTCATGACCTCGATCATACCTTCTGATTCCTCTTGCAATGTTCCCTGAGGACTACCAATAATGGCCGGATAGTTTCTGTTGAGATCAATACCATTGGAATTATAACGGGTGGCACCATAAACAGTACTATTGTCGTTGGTATAAGTACCATCGGGGTTCTCAAGCGGGCATATCCATATTTCCAGATTATCCAGCAAATGAGTTACTTCATCATCGGTACCATAATTATTGAGCAGGTAATGAATAAGCCTTAAAGAAAGATTGAAACCTGTTGTTTCATCACCATGCATGGTAGATGTATACATAAAACCGGGTTTTTTACCTTCAACTTCTACATTTGAAGTGATCCGGGCAAAAATAAGTTTTCTTCCGCTGGCGAGGGTTTTCACTTCCAACTTTTGACAGAGATCAGGAAAAACTTCTTCAAATTGCTCCATCATCCCTTCATAGGCTTCATAAGTAGGATAGAAATCCCATTGGTCTATTTGCGTAATATCTATATTGTCGAGCATATTGTAGTCATTTTTCTCAAATTGATATCCAGGTGCTTTTTCAAAACGAAATGAGGTACCCGATTTTTTGATGGTCTCAAATCCTTGCTGGTTTGCATAAATAAAAATTTTCTGATTTTTCAGGTCAGTATAATCAGCTGATATTCCGTGCTTATCACGTAGAATCATATCTGCATGACGGGCAGGAATACTAAGGTAATATTCAGTTTTCTTATATTGGTCTTGTTGGTTATTTGTTGGATTTTGTGCCCCTAATGGCAAAAACACCATTAAAAGCAGGGTAAGGGAAAAGACTTTAAGATTAGAGATGAGGGATATCATACAAAGGTTTAAAATGAATACCTTATTTTATCAGGAATTAAATTTTTCGTTCAGCAAATTGATCTGGTTATAGAGACCTTTATTGATCTTTGCCAAAGGCAAACGCAGAAAGTTTTTAGCTAATCCTTTGATTTCAAGCAGGGCTTTTACACCTGAGGGACTGCCATCGGCATAAATAGATTCTATGAGGTCAAAAAGTTTGAAATGAATTTCCCGCGCTGCCTGGTAATTATTTTCCAGACAGTGTGAAACCATTTTTGAGAATTCCTGAGGAAAAGCATTGGCAATCACCGAAATGACTCCATCACCTCCAATGGCCATAAACGGTAAGGTAAGGGCATCATCACCCGAGATCACAAGAAAATCGTCGGGTTTGCCATTAATGATGCGGGAAACCTGTGAAAGATTCCCTGATGCTTCTTTGATGGCGATTACATTGTTCAGCTCATGGGCAATCCGCAAAGTGGTATCTGCATCAATATCGGAACCGGTTCTGCCAGGTACATTATAAATAATAACCGGCACAGGCGATTGTCCGGCAATGCTTTTGTAATGGTTAAAAATGCCTTTGGGTTGAGGTTTATTGTAATACGGACTCACAGATAAAATGGCAGAGATACCTGCAAAATCAGTACTTTTTATATCTTTTACAACCTGACGGGTATTGTTGCCACCCATGCCCACCACAACAGGTACACGATCGTTCACGATCTCAATACCAAAATTGATCACAGCATTTTTTTCATCCTGGTTGAGTGTAACCGACTCGCCGGTTGTACCCAGAAAAACGATATAATTTACACCACCATTGATCTGATATTCTATTAGGTTTTCAAAGGATTTAAAATCAATGCTTCCTTCTCTGTGAAAAGGTGTTATGATTGCTACTCCGGTTCCTTTGAATTTATTGATTTCATTTTCAGGCATTGTTGATCATTTTTAAATAATACATAGTTTGATTGATTACTTCATCGATGGGAGCATCTTCTTTGAGTTCGAGCATAACATCAAAAAGATCGACATATTTTTTGTCAAAGCGCCCCACTTTGAGGGGAGCATCGGATAATGCTGCTACAAATTTTAAATGAAAAAAATCGGTATTGCTGAGGTCAATGATCACATCATATTTTTGTGAAAGAAAATCTTTGACCCCTTGTGCCTGGGGGTGGTAGTTGAGTGCAAATGCCTTTTTATTGCAAAATTCGAAGGTGAGTTTTGGGAAACTGTATTCAGGCATTTTTTTCTGATTTACAAAACCCAGGGTTTTAACTTTTTTCTGATCATGTTGCAGATCTTTCACCAGCAAGGTAATGCGTTTATAGTTTTCTTCTGAGGAGGCATCATACAAAATCCCAAAATGTATATAATGTTTGTAGCCGGCAATTTTTTTATTCCTGCGTACTTTTTTGAGGGTTTTTGCCAGAAACCACATTCGTATCTTTTCCCGTAATTGCTCGTATAGATTCACCAAAATTTTGCTTTGCTGGTTTATAGTTTATGCTGTTTGTAATTTACGAAATAATGCCCAAAATTAATAAAATCTTTGTCCTTTTATAGCTACTCAAATGCATAAGAAAAAATTAAATGAACCCCAAAATGAATTTCTGAGTAAATTTCTAACTATTTTTGCGAACAAGGATTTAAAATATACTGCAAACATAAAGAAAATTCCTTTTACCGGGTTTGTCTTTCATCCGCAATAATTTGAAGCTTAAGACCGGATGGAACTCCATGTTTGCTGTTTTCATTGGTGTTTGTGTTTGATTTCCAAACATGTTCGGTTCATCCGTTTATAATTTCAAGTTTTACGATTTTGAGATGCTTATGTTTTTAATGAGAACCCGGTAATGTCAGTGCTACGCGCCTTTTGATTCACTGATAGCATTACATTTCTAAGGTAATGTCAGCGCTACTTTTTGCCAATAGTTGCATTAGTTTTCTCATTAGCCCAATAATCATCCGCTTGTGTCAATATTATTATCATTGCTCGGTTCATCATAGAATAATTTGGTTGAAATAGTATGTTGGAACCTCCATTTCACTAATGATTATATCATTGTCTTTATGTGTCTTAACACCTGGAGTTATCATCTGAAGAATTTTTTTCGTTTTGATAAGTGTTTACCTGAATATCTGTTTTTTGACAGGTATTTTTAATTTTATTTGTACCACATTATCAGAAACAATCAAAAATCGGTTCATTTTTACTGGATGTATATATGTTATTTAAAGGGCAATCAAAGCGTTTTACGATGTTGACCCGCTAATCTTAGAATTTTATTTCCTGAATTTATTTACTCTCCCGGTTGTTGCTAAAAATGGAGCGATAAATCAGATTACCACCAACGGGTTTTCTTGAGATATTTTTATGGAATTAGGGTATTTTATCAGACCACAATAAACAATCGGTCTGCATGTTTGTATTATTTTATTGAACATAATTAACCATGCTCAAATTGATTTTTAATCTTAGATACATAAATTAGTTTGATACCACAAAAAGTCCGGTTATGCATAAAAGTAGTATTCTCAATGATTGCATTGAGTCTCATGCTTATGTTGCTGGTTAATTATGGTTTCAACCTTCATTCACATCAACTGGACACAGGAGAGATTATAACTCATGCCCACCCTTATCCATCTGATAGCACTGAAAAAAGAAGACTTCCTGAGCATGAGCATAACGGTGATGAAATATACTATTATTCCAGTTTATATCTTCTCTTTTTTGCGTTTCCCTTACTGTTTGTTTTCGCTCAGAATCAAATCAATTCCACGGTTATACCCCTTTCCGAATCAGGGTCTGATTTACAAGATCAGTTTTCTTTTGATACACGAGGCCCACCTGCCCCTTAAGGAATGTCTTATATACCGGTTAAACTTAATTACCGGAGGTTACTTTTAAACAAACAACATGCTTGTATTCCATCTCTGTGGGAGTATATGCACTGAAAGGTGCATGATGGATTATGTTGCCCCACAAAGATCAGATATTCAAAGATCTGCTGATAAAGTATGTGTAAAAACAAACATAACAGACACCTTCAAACGATTTCATATGAAAAAGACATCTATTATATTTTTGGTAATATCTTATTTTT
>CAZPVB010000197.1:0-6858 GCA_964589855.1 uncultured Bacteroidales bacterium | reverse complement strand
TAAACCGGTTGATATCCAGTACAATAATTTTGTAATCTCATTCATATTGCTTCTTAATTAATCTGTTTGATTTGAAATAGTAATAAAAAACTCCCAGTACGATCACCATGAAAGCTGCACCGAATATAATCAGTGTTTGTCCCAGTGGCATGTATTCCATTCTGGCAGGAACCTGCAAACGAAACATTTGAACTGAAATGATCAGTGCAATGATCATTTGTATGATATGGAGAAAAAATTTCATTTCGAGCATAATGTCATAATCTTCCAGCAGCCATCTGAATAAGTAAGCCAACCCAAAAATCACCATCATAAAAGCACCGGCAAATATCCATCCCAGGGTTTGAAATTCAAACATTTGGATATTCAGAAACAGGTAACTCTCAAAGTAAAAAAGCGCCACAAAGGGTACCACTCCCGGAAAATATTTAAAAAACACATATCCTCTTTTCATGGTCTCGCCATGATGCAACCGCAACAGGTAGATGGTGAGCAGGATACCTCCAATGGCTTCAATAATCTGAAGCACCATAAGATTTCCCATCAGATCGGCATTGGCAAGCTGCTGTTCAAACAATGAATAGCTTTGGCGGATGGCCCTGGTATGCATCAGAAAGATAAATATGCCCGTAATCATTACCCAAATGAGTAAAGCATAAAAGCGCTTGATTAAAGCCAACTGAAGCGGCAATGCAATGGCCGAAACAATGAATAGTATGATCACCAGTTCCATTAACATGGGTATGTGTGCTTTTTTGAATACTCAACTAAATCATAGCAAAAGCTACCGGGTATCATCATGGATACATCGCACTGAAACCCGGTTGCATGAACCCCGGCATTGATTTTACCGAAAAAGGTATATTCTGTTTGTGTACTAATCATTTTAATTTTTTATTCTTCCTGCTGTTTTCTGCGCCTGCGTATGTATAGTATGAGCAGCAATAAAATGAGAACAGCTGCTATACCTGCTATTTTCCATGTGTTTCCTGAATCAAACTGTTGTTGATTGTTGTTACGGTTTTGTTGCTGCTGTTCCTCTTTTTCCAGTACCACATTTTCCTGGTCTGCCTCGAGCTGCACATTCCTTGCCTGGTCTATTGCCTGCTGGTATTGCTCGCGAATCTCCTCAGAGAGTCTCTCAGCGATATAATCTCGCAATTTCGCATTGTTGCACACAAAACCACTGCAACCTGCCTCATGCTCACTTACCAGTTCACCATGCAAGGCCACCAGTTCGTTAAGTTGTTGTTCCGTAGCATTCCAATAACCCTTTCTGGCTGTTTCCAGCATTACCGAGGTCATTTCCTGGAGCGCATAAGGATTTTCGGCTTCGAAACGCTCGCGCACATTCAGGTTGAGTTTGTCATTCACATAAATATCGTGGTAGGTATCCCACACATAATCATCGATGGCGGCGGGTTTCATCACATTCCATCCATAGGTGTTTCTGAACGTTTCTGCAAACTGCTCCATGGAAGATGCTTCACCAGCCAGTAGTTCGTTGATGTATTTGGGATTGAACACAGTTGAGTTTGTTTCCACACCAATGGCTTCTTTGAGCTCCTGCATTTTGGGGCGGTTTACGTTACGAAAATCGTTAAAATATGCTGTGGGGTCTTTGCCGGTAACATTCCTTACCGCCATGCTTAGCCCCCCCATAAACTCATAAACATGATCGAGGCTGAGGGGTCCCCAGGTATTGCTTGAGCGCGGCTGCACCACCGTTTCGGTGTTTTGAAGCGCTGCCTCAAAAACTCCTTTGCGAAACATGCCCCACTCCTCACTCTCTCCATAGATCGCTCCCATGTTGTTGATGTATTGATCGGCCACGGTTTTTTCATCTTCCCAGGCATCACCCTGTTCAACCAACGACATGATTCCGGAGCCATAATTTCCGTTTACACCTCCAAAAACTCTCTTTGAGGCATATTTGCGGGCATCGAGCGGAGAAAATCCCTGGTCAATTAAATATTCTTCGGCAACAGCAATACCGCTTCTGACAAAATTCAGACTATCGTCATCGCCTGCTTCTGATGCCATGAGAATGGCCTTGTTGAGCAGATCGAGGCGTGAAGCGGCAATATCGCGCAATTGCCCTGAGGTTTGCACCACCACATCTATTCTGGGTCGACCCAGCTCTGCCGCCGGGATCAGTTTCAGGCTGCGAACCGTGCCAAACCCATCGCGCACCGGCTCTACGCCAAGCAAATAGAGTATCTGTGCAAAGGTGGCGCCTTCAGTGGAGATAAAATTGGTAGACCAAAGCGTGAAACTGATCTTCTGCGGATAACGTCCTTTAAGCTCCAACTCTTTCTCCAGGAGCGATTCCGCCAGCTTTTTTCCCACCTTCCAGGATTCCTCCGAAGGAGTTCTTTCTGCATCCACGGCAAACATGTTGCGCCCGGTGGGCAATGAAGCAGGGTTAACAATAGGGTCTCCTCCCGAAGAGGGTTCGGTATACCTGCCATTCAGCGCATTGAGGATAGAAGCCAATTCTATGTCAGGACTTTGTTCAAGGTTGATCTTGTTGCTACGTGCATTTTCAATGGTTTCTTCCAGTTTTAAAACAGCCCTGGCGTAAACCTCCAGTTTTTCCTCCTCCCGGCTAATGTTTTGATCCAGCAGTTTTTGAGCCCCTTCGAGAGTGGCATCCCAGGTGGGTTTATCTGAGAATCTTTGTGAATACACATCGTTTTGGCTGTATTGAAAACTTTTGGTCTCTGAGGCGATAAAGCGTAAGATATTTCTCCCTTCTTTCATCTCTTCGAGGCTGAGATTTGCCAACTCCTCTTCCAGGGAGGTCTGATAGATCAGATCAATCCATTGAAGGTGAGAGGGTGAATCGAGGATTTCAGCCTGCTGTTTCAGTTTTTGTTGTTTCTCCTCCTCCATTTTTTCAGAAAGACTGCCATCTGCAAGCAATTCAAAGGTTCTTATCCGCATCACGCTGTCCTGCATGATCTGTATCAGGTCAAGCATCTCGGGCTGGATGATGATATTCATCGACTCATACATTTCGGGCGCCATGCCTTTCATCCTTTCGGCAATTTTCATGGCATTTTCCCTGCGGGCAGGATCGAGCATATCTGATGCTTTCTCAAACTCCTTGTCTGATGTGAGTTTTTCGATATATGCTTTGCTTTTGATGTCGGAGCCCAGTTTTATAATTAATTCAGGAAGTAAATCATCATCCACATCCTTTTTATCTTTTTCGGGTTTGTGCTGACCGCTCATCATCATTCCCAGAAGGTCCACATCCTTGTTTTCCGCTTCCCATCTTTTTGCCATGGCCACTTCATCGCGTGTAACCAGGTTGTTAAATAAGGCATCTGTATTGCCACCGTTGATGGCCTGGTCAACTATATTTTCTGCCAATGGTCTGTAACGTTCAGAAACGAACAAAGCACTTCCGTATTGTTCCTGTGAGATCTGGTTGCGTCTGAGATCGAGTTCGGCCAGGGAAAAAGCCACCGGGTCCAGCGCCATGAGTCTTGCAGAGTTTTGCAGTTTACTTTCGCTGTAAGGAATTCCCAAAGTGTATAGTCCGGCTGTTACCTTTTCTTCTTCTATTTCTTCCAGGTGTTCATGTATCTTATGAATATCCTTTTCATCGTAGTTGCTGGTTGAATCCAGGTTGAGTGTGCGGTGTATATTGAGTTGCTCTGCCAGTTCTTTTACCGAAACAGCGTATTGTTCTCTTACGGGTCCGTCGGGAAGTCTGTAGTAATTATCCAGTTTGCCGGACAAACTTTCCAGTTCATTGTTGAGGCCACCCTTCATGAATGGAGGAGTAAGATATGTGATCAGGGTTGCGTAGGAGCGCCTTTTGGCAATTGTGCCTTCACCAATGTTATTGATGGTGTAATTGTAAAAGTGTGGTGTGGTGCCAATCAGGCGATCGGCCCAGTCGTAATCAGAGAGTGCAATTTGTTTGCCGGGTGTAAACTCCAGACTGCCATGTGTTCCGAAATGAAATACGGCATCGGCATTAAATCCGTAACGCGTCCACAAATAGGAAGCAATGTAGGTGTGTGGGGGTGCAATATTTGCGCCGTGTACCAGTTGCTGCTCGTCGTCGCCTATACCTGGCAGGGGTTGTGGTAAAAGGGAAATGTTACCAAATCTTACACTGGTTACGGCAAGATATTCTTTTCCGTCTTTATCGACCTGCATGTAATCTCCGGGGGCTTCTCCATATTTTTCCACTACGTTTTGGTAAAGTGCTTCAGGCATAGCCTTTCTGCACCACTCCTCGTAAGTTTCTTTTTCCACCAGCACCGGGTCACCATTTTTAAGATACTCATCGAAAGCGCCCAGGGCGTAGGGACCCAGCACGGGTCCTCTTTTCATCAGAATCTGCTCAAACTCTTCTTTGGTTTCGGGTAATCCATCCACATTATAACCATTATTCTGTAATTCCTGCAGTACACGATAAAGTGAGGGTATCACTTCCAATCCTGAGGCAACCAGCGAATTTTTTCCGGGACCTTTAAAATAGTAAATGGCAATTTTTTTGTCTTTGTTTTCCAGTTTTTGCAGATTGACCCATTTGGCCACAAGCTCGCTGAAACTTTCCATCCTGTTATCAATACCATCAAAAATAAGGTTTCCCGCCTGATTTTCATACTGTGCCACAACGGCATAGGGAGAAACGGCGCCATCCATTTCGGGCATTACAACGCTCATAGACAGCATACCGCCAAACATACCCTGCGGGTCTTTCAACCATTTATCATACTCTTCGTGAACAGTAAGAGGAGTTAAAACCGGTATATTCTCCTGCTTCAACCATTGGACGGCTTTATCCTGGTGTCCCATAGCCAGGCGTCCGTGAGGCCGCAAAAGGACAATGTCGGGGTTAACCGCTTGAAGTAAATCCAGTTTTTTAATACCAAAAGAGCGGATAGGGTATACATTTAAACCTTTTGCCTCGAGATGCTCAATGAGTTTAACCGTATGCTCACGGTTTGAATTTTGGATGTTAATATTACCCGCAAGCAAAGCCACTCTTGCTCCACCTTCTTTGTAAAATCCCTGTTCCTTGTAATATTCTTCAAATGCTTCCACTGTTTCAAACACTTGCTCGTCCTCCACATGAAAGAAATAGTCATCAGGTAATATAACAGCGGTATCGTAAGGTTGTACAAACAGTTTTTTATTGTCGATATGTCTGCGGGTATAATTGAAAAGGCTCCTGAAGTTTGCGGAGCCTTTATTTTCCATTAAATCAGTAAAGTAGTCGAGTTCATCTCCTTCCAGATTGGTAAGATCAAATTCAGGATTGGTTACATCGGCTACGTATATTTTGACGCCTTTTTGAGCAGCTTCCCTGATCTGACCAAGTTGTTCTTCTGAGATACGAATGCCATGCCCCCGGATCAATGCCAGGGGGTAGCTTTCGATTTTTTCTAATTCCTCAAGTGTAAGGGTTTCTATTTCCACCCATTTGCTGGTGTTGGAGCGCATCATTTTTTCCACGGTAAAACCAGGAAATGATACGACAGCAATTTTGGTTTTCGAAACGTATTTATGGTAAGCAAACCAACCCGAAGCAACCAGCAGGGCAAAAAGAATCAATATAATCACATATCTTTTGGATATTTTTCTCATGGATGTTCTGGAAAGAAAATTTAAAGGATGAATGAATACAAATTAATACAATTGGGCAGATTCAAACTCAACATGACCAGATTGACCATCTGCATTGATGTATTGAGTGAAGTTAACCTTATAGGTATCTTCACCGTCGGCAGTTTTGAAAATATATACCGGTGAGGGCAGATAAACGGGGGGCATCACCAGGCTTCCATCGGGGTTTAGCTGGAACTGTATAACCTGTGCTGAAGACAAAACAATGTCGTACGTAGTGCCATGGCTGCTTTGGGTAACCGTTTGATCGGTTTCGAAAGTGGCGCCTGCCGGAATTTCTTCCAGGGTGTCGAACTCCATGTCCTCGTCGCATGTGTAAACGCCTCCTTGTGAGCCAATGGTAGTGGCTTCGCCGCTGTTGGTGCGCACATAATAGCGCATGATGGCAATATCCCAGTCATCGCGGGCAAACCATTCTTCGTTGGTGGCAGGATCTTCTGTACCCGATCCTATAAATTGTTGCTCAGAAAATGAGAAATAATGCCAGGTTGAATCGGATGAAGCATCTATATTCACTGTTTTTGTTTCGCCTGTTGTGGGTTCTGAATCATCATCTTTACTGCATGAAACCACTAAAAATAATGCTAATGTTAAAAATAAAACCGTTGTTTTCATTTGTTGAATTTTTGTTTTATGATATGATTAGAATTAATTGAACTTGTATCTTAATCCGGCAAGAAATTGTCTGCCCGGATTGGTGAAATATATGTCACTGAAATTGAATAAATTGTCAGCCTTCAGGGTAACTTCAAAAAGGTGCTCATTGACCTTGATAGGTTTGATGAAAGTGACCTTCCAGATGTTGTAAGGATCTGATGAAAAGTCAGCTACCACCGGATTTCCGGATTCATCTTCTTCGATGTATTGCTGGAGTATGGGCGAGGTCATTCTGCCTGAAAATTGCAACGAGAAGGGACTTTTGAGTACCTGTCCGTTCCAGAGTAAAGAGAATGTGGCGCTGTGGTTGACATTACTGGTTAGCTGCAACCCGGTATTATTATCTGTTGCATCGCAATAGCTGTAGGTACTTTTCAAAATGAAATCCTGTAATACAACCAGTGAAACATTCCAATCGATCCCCTGCAGGGTTGCACTGCTCACATTCTGATAATACCTGTCGGGTTGCCCTGTATCGCTGATTACCCGGTAGGAGGTTATTTTGTCTCTTATCTGGTTATGATATCCTGATACCGACATGTTTAAAGA
>CAZPVB010000196.1:5789-6924 GCA_964589855.1 uncultured Bacteroidales bacterium | reverse complement strand
GTAAGCAGAAACCTTATCAAAAATGTATCCTTGCTTCTGCGGACCCCAAACCTGCTCATGTTTGTCATTCCATCCTCTGTCCCATGTTATTACCTTTTCATGGTCTATCATGGCATCGGAGGTTACGTAAGAAGCGCCTCTCCATGAGCTCAAACATTTGTTTTTGGGTGTTGAACCCTTAAAAACATTGTCTTTGGTCTTTGTCAGATACAATTCACAACCGGGTCTGTCTGTTAAATCATCTGGAGTCATCTCTTCAAGAAGTTCAGCATTATGGCATCCACCGGTAAACCTTTGCTGATTTTGAATCTCATATACCCTGCTCACTATACTTTGTCTGTCTTTTGCCAGTGATAAATGATAAACTCTCTGCCGGTAAGGTTTTTCAAGATTCGGAAAAACCGACTGTTCAACATACAACCAGTATCCATCGTTTTTTTGCTGCCAAATCGGTTTCATACACAATACAATGTGCAAATAAGATGTATCTGCCTTTGCAAGTTTTTCTGTGCTGAATTCTCCAGCCATCATATTCTTAAGGTCAGACAGATCAACGGCTGAGAGAAGGTTATCTTGCCCCTTTGATCTGCTAAAGGTAAAGAAAATCAATACCAGAAGAAGAAGAATTTTAGAAATTTTCATGGAATGCAGTGTTTTTTATCGAAGTTAATCATTATTTAAACAGTTGAAGCCGGTATGATAGCAAATAAAACAGAAATGCTTGCAGGAATAAAGTTCTGAATTTATGAGTCCGCTCCGAAAAATCAATTATCCACAGATTACACAGATTTACACAGATGCTAAATGCTGATATTCAATGGTTTTAAAAACAGAAAATAAACACAGATTTGCCGAAAACAAGTTTCCGGAGTGGACTCATTTATAAAAACAAAATTACAGATTGGTTTATAAGTTAAAAGGTTAAATGATAAGGAGATTGATATTCCTGGGTTGGTATCAAAAGTCCAAATTACTTTAATTTGAATACCCTCAGGTTGTTTCTATAGAATGAAGAATAGCAGAAGTATTACCACATAAATACACGATGCTTTTTTAATCCGTTAGAATGCAAATCAAAAAAACCAGAAAAAATCAACAAAAATGACGAAATTTGCTTTATAGAGTAAAAAGAAAA
>CAZPVB010000196.1:0-5689 GCA_964589855.1 uncultured Bacteroidales bacterium | reverse complement strand
TGAATATTAAAGAGAAAGTTGTAAATGGTGAAAGAAGTACCTACGTAATGGAATTAATTCTGGAAATGAGAAAACAGGGTTGGTTATGGACTGAAGAATTTATCTGGCACAAAAAAAATTGCTACCCGGGAAAATGGCCAAACCGTTTTAGAGATGCATGGGAAAGACTTCTCCAATTCAATAAAGACAAGAAATTTAAGATGTATCAGGAAGAGGTAATGGTTCCTATGGGAAATTGGGCCAAAACCAGACTGAAGAAACTAAGCGATACCGATAAAAAAAGAGATGAATCGAAAGTAGGCAGTGGATTTGGAAAGAATATTTCAAACTGGACCACAAGAGAAAAAGCATTCCCTACAAATGTGCTTCATCTGTCAACAGAATGCAGCAACAAAAAACACAGTGCTGCATTTCCTGAAGAATTGCCCAAATGGTTCATCAACTTGTTTACCCAACCCGGAGACACTGTTTTAGATCCATTTATGGGTTCAGGTACCACAAACCTGGTGGCTCAGCGTTTGGACAGAAATTCAATCGGAATTGAATTGCTGCCAGAATATTACTCTATGGTGAAAGCTCAAATACAACCCTTGAAATTAGTCCTTTTTGAACCAGAAGAGAATTATGAACCCATTGAAATTAACGGACGTAAGACAATACGTTGAAGAAAATATTGGTATTTTCCATGAAAAACGTATCGCCAGACTTGAAAAGTTAAAGCTAAAAACAGTTCTCAAGAAGAAGAATCCTTATTTGTTTAAAGCAAAACACTATCTTACTTCTGAACAAATTATTAAAGCACTTACCGAAGCATTTATATCTTCTAATGAGGAAACAATATTTGGAGATTGGTTAGAAGGACTCGCCATATTTATTAATCAAAAAGTTTACGATGGTTGGAAATCGGGTATACCAGGAATAGACCTTGAGTTTGACAAAAACAACACAAGGTATATCGTATCCATCAAGTCAGGTCCAAACTGGGGAAATAGCAGTCAAATCGCCAAAATGAGATCTGATTTTTTAAAAGCAAAAAGAACCTTACGCACAAGTAATTCCGGGCTGATAACTATACCTGTTAATGGTTGTTGCTATGGATGTGACAATAATCCTGATAAAGGAGATTATTTTAAATACTGTGGTCAATATTTTTGGGAATTTATTTCAGGCCAATCCAATCTATACAAGGAAATCATAGAACCTATAGGTCATAAAGCAAAGGAGAAAAATGATTTCTTTTTAGAATCATATTCAAAAATGATTAATAAATTCACCAAAGAGTTCTCTAACGACTTTTGTTCTGATGATGGCCAGATCGACTGGTACAAACTTCTTGAATTCAACTCGGCAAAAAATTAAAATTCCCATTCAAAGTTTAACAGTCAAAAAATCAGATAAAACAACGTTAAGAACAATTAAAGACATACTACTCATTTACCAAACCCAATATCTCACCCCCATTTACCGAAAAAACAGTACCTTTGCCATCGAAAAAAATCATTACATCCTGATTATGAATATCATACTAATCGTTGGTTTTTCACAGGCACTTATACTCTCTTTTCTGATATTTTTAAAAAAAGGAAAAAATCTTTCTGATTTTTTCCTCGGTTCGCTATTTATTGTTTTCGGTATAACCCTGTTTTTGGGATACGCAGAACTATACAACCGGCAAAACAATTACCCCTACCCTGCTTTGATGAATACCTCTGCTCCTCTCATATTGCTTCACGGCCCCATATTGTGGATGTATATCAAATCACTTACATCGCAACGATTCAGATGGAAAGGGATTTATTTGCTTCATTTTATTCCTTTTTTATTCGCTTTGATTCTCTTATGGGCAACCAATTACTCCTTACCTGCCAAAGAACGCATATTACTTGAAACATCAGAAGCTTTCAAAAACCAGATCAGTTTTCCCTTTCTGGTTGCATTGATCGCTTTGTCAACCCAGGGATACTTTATTTGGGGTATCGTTATGATCCACCAGTATCAAAAAAAGATCAGGACTTATTTCTCCAATGTTAGCCAAATAGACCTGAAATGGTTAAAATTTCTTTTGATCTCAAGCGTATTTTTTTATGCTTTCAACAGTGGATTATACATTCTTGATATCTTTACACACTGGTTTTCATACAACACGATGCAAACCCTGGCCTATTCATTTTCATCGGTTTTTATTCTGGTTTTGGGATTTTACGGGCATAGTCAGGCCGATCTTTTCCGCTCACAACCCATCAATGTAGAATTGAGTGCACCCAAAAGAGCTGAAGAACCTGAATCGTTGCAAAACCAAACATTAACTAAAAGAGATCAGGAGTTTATTAATCATCTGCTCAGTTTCATGCAAAATAAAAAGCCCCACCTCAACCCCGATCTTACCCTTGCTGATCTGAGCCGTCAAACAGATGTAAGCATGGATTATTTATCGTACATACTAAACAAACAAATACACAAAAGCTTTTTTGATTTTGTAAACCATTACAGGATCAAAGAATTCAAAACCCGGTGTCAACACGGATTAGACCACAAGTACACCATCATGGGTGTGGCGTATGAAAGTGGTTTTAACTCCAAAGCAACCTTTAACAGGGTGTTTAAAAAACAAACAGGATTAACACCTGGCCAGTATATCACAAAAATGAAAAGATAAAAGGTGAAATATCCATCGTTGCCCGAAAACACCCGAGCATGATTATAAAGACGGATCGGGGAGCGGGGATTGGGGTTTGTAGTTGGCAGATGAAAAAAAATATCCTCATGAAGCAAAATGCATATAAATACATACATAACCTGATTTAAAGACCTAAAAATAAAAAACAATGACAACAGAAAAAAAAGTAAGGGTAAGATTTGCACCCAGTCCAACGGGTCCGTTGCATATTGGTGGAGTAAGAACAGCTTTGTACAACTACCTTTTTGCACAAAAGCACGGTGGCGATTTTTTGCTCCGCATTGAAGATACGGATCAGGGCAGGTTCGTTACCGGTGCCGAAGAATACATTATGGAATCTTTGAAATGGTGTGGCATACATTGGGATGAAGGACCAGACAAACCTGGTCCGCACGCACCTTACCGCCAATCGGAAAGAAAAAAAATGTACCAGAACTATGCTTTTCAACTGGTTGAAAAAGGGCATGCCTACTTTGCTTTTGATACACCTGAAGAATTGGAAGCGATGCGCAAAAAAACAGAGGCAGAAAAGGAAAATGCACAATATGATACAAACACAAGAGGTAGCATGACCAACTCCCTTACCCTAAGTGCAGAAGAAGTAAGCGAGAGACTAAGCAGGAACGTTCCTTATGTGATCCGCTATAAAATGCCCGAAAACAAAGAAATTGTTTTCACTGACCTGATACGCGGACAAGTGAAAGTAAATACCCTGCAGCTCGACGACAAAGTACTTTTCAAAAGCGATGGAATGCCAACCTATCATCTGGCAAATGTTGTTGATGATTTTAAAATGGAGATTACTCACGTGATAAGAGGTGAAGAATGGTTGCCCTCACTTCCTTTACATGTAATGCTTTACCGCAGTTTGGAATGGGAGGAAAACATGCCCCGTTTTGCCCATCTTCCACTTTTGCTGAAACCAGATGGTAACGGCAAACTGAGCAAACGCGACGGAGACAGATTGGGTTTCCCTGTATTCCCACTCCGGTGGAAAGACCCAAAATCCGGGGAGTTATCCAGTGGTTATCGTGAATCAGGTTACTTTCCCGAGGCATTCGTTAATATGCTCGCCCTGCTCGGATGGAATCCCGGTACCGAGCAGGAGGTGTTTTCAATGGAGGAATTAACAGAAAGTTTTAGTTTGGAAAGGGTAGGAAAATCAGGATCGAAATTCGACCCACAAAAAGCCATTTGGTTTAATCATCAGTATCTGCTAAAAAAAGATACCCGACAGATAGCAAACCAGTTTGTTGATATAATACAAGAGAAAGGGTTTGATAAAGATGCTGCTACCCTTGAAAGGATCGTAGGAATGGTAAAAGACAGGGTAAATTTTGTGCATGAGATATTGGATCAGGCATCATTCTTTTTTGAAGCGCCCGATCAGTACGACGAAAAAATAGTAAAGAAAAAATGGAAAGCAGACACCCCTGAAATCCTCAATCAGGTGATACCAGTGCTGGAAGAGATCGAAAACTTTACGGCACCAAAACTGGATGAGGCACTGCACAACTACATGGAAAAAAATGAAGTAGGAGCCGGAAAGTTGATGACCGCCCTGCGCATTGCCATAGTAGGGGCAGGCAAAGGGCCAGACCTGAAAGAGATCATGGAAATACTGGGTAAGGAAGAAGTGATCAGCAGGATAAGAAAAGCCAATGAAGTGCTGGGATAATCAGGCAGTGAAAGGAAACCTACTTTTCGGTTTGGTTTTCCAGGGTAAGTTTTACATATTCGTCGAGTTGTGTATACCATTCCAACCCATATTTTCTGATAAGTGAATCTTTCAAAAACACATAAATGGGTACTTTTAGTTTATCGCCGTTGGTTCTTGCACAATCGCATATGGGCCAACGGTGATAATTTACAGCTTCGTAATTAGAATATTTGGTGATCCTGACCGGATATAAATGACAGGAAACAGGTTTTTGAAACCCGATTTTTTTATCTTCCCATGCCTTTTCTATAGCACATTTGGCAATGTTATCGCTGTCGAAAAAAACATAGGCGCATTCCTGTCTGTTTACCAATGGTGTAGTGTACTCACCATCGATATCAGTAACATATTTACCTTGCTTTTCCACGGCTTCTCTCCCTGCCGGGCGCATGAAAGGTTTTATGGTAGGATAAATCTGCTCCAAAATGATGGTCTCCTTTTTTTCCAGAGGGGCTCCGGCATCTCCATGAACACAACATCCTCCGTGGCATACAGGAAGATCGCAAACAAAATTTTCGGTGTAGACCTCGTCAGAGATCAATGTATCTTCAATGATAATCATAAGACAAAAGTAAGGATATTTTAATTCAGAATGGTTCTGAATTAATAGAATGCAAACGGGAAGTCATTGGCAAATATTCCTCATAAAAAAAATACAATTATCTTTACGCGTTAAATAAAAAACAATACGAGCAAAATCTTAATTTCAAATCTTCAATGCAAAATAAACCCCGGAAACCCACCCTTTTTCAGGCACTGATACCCGTAATATTTCTTACCGCACTTATTTCTATCAATGTATTTGTATTTGGCGATGACTCTTTATCGGGTTCCAACCAGATTGTACTGATCCTTTCTGCCTCTGTTGCTGCTATTGTGGCCGTTTCATTAGGTCATAAATGGCTCGATTTGCGTGCCGGCATCGTAAAAAGTATTGGTTCGGCAATGACCGCTATTCTGATCCTGCTGCTGATTGGTTCTTTGGCAGGTACCTGGTTGCTGGGGGGTATTGTACCCGCTATGATTTATTATGGTTTACAAATACTAAACCCAACTATATTCCTGTTTGCTGCCTGTGTAGTAAGTGCAGTTGTATCGCTGGCCACGGGCAGTTCCTGGTCAACAGTAGCCACCCTGGGCATTGCCCTGTTAGGAATAGGCAGAGCATTGGGTTTGCCGGAAGGCATGATTGGTGGTGCCATTATTTCGGGTGCTTATTTTGGCGATAAGATGTCGCCCCTGAGCGATACCACCAATCTGGCACCTGCCATGGCAGGTACCGATCTTTTTAC